>JAQVXF010000038.1 GCA_028709355.1 Syntrophomonas sp. | reverse complement strand
AGTAGATCAAGTACTTGCCGGCTAGGTTGAAGCGTCTCTTGCCGGACAGGTATTGGAAGTTGAAGATATAGTCATAGGCGCAATAGAGGAAGAAATCCAGCAGATCCGGGATTATCACCTCGGCGCCTTCATCCTCCAACACCCGGATGATGTTGTTGTTGGCGGCCGGGTGGTATTTAACCAGAATCTCGCCCACTATCCCCACCCGGGGTTTGGTCTGGGTGGTGATCTGCAGCTGGTCGAACTCTTCCACTATCCCCTTCAGGTTAGGCTCGAAAAGAGCTTTGTCGCCGTTTAATATCTGTACTTTGCAGCGCTCCATCCACCTCCGGAAGAGCAGGTCGGCTGAACCGGGGATGGCTTCATAGGGTCTGACTCGGTGCAGGACCCGCATCAACAAGTCACCATATATACAGGCATCGATGGCCTTCTTGATCAAGCCCAGATTGACCTTGAAGCCTGGGTTCTTCTCGGCTCCGTAGTGATTGGCTGATAATACCGGTATGTCTTCGAAACCCGCATCTTTCATGGCTTTCTTGAGCAGGGCTATATAGTTGGTGGCCCGGCATCCGCCCCCAGTCTGGCTGATGACCACGGTAGTGTGGTCCAGGTCGTAACGGCCGGATTGAAGTGCCTCCAGCAGCTGACCGATGACGATTATGGCCGGGTAGCAAGCATCATTGTTGACGTATTTGAGGCCTTCATCAATGGCCGATTTCTGGACGGTGGGCAGCAATTCAATGTTATAACCTTCTTTAGCCAAGACCGCTTCGAGCAGCTCGAATTGGATCGGGGCCATCTGCGGGACCAGGATGGTGTGGGTTTTCTTCATTTCCTGGGTAAATACTCGGCGGCGCTGGATGTAGGGATGGAACGACTCCAGTTGCAACTCGCCCCGGCCATCGACGGCGGCCAACAATGAGCGCAGGCGGATCTTGGCTGCTCCCAGATTGGTCCCTTCATCGATCTTGAGGACCGTGTAAACCTTGCCCCGGGCCCGCAAAATCTCCTGTACCTGGTCGGTGGTGATGGCGTCCAGCCCGCAGCCGAAAGAATTAAGCTGCACCAGTTCCAATTGAGGCTGGGTAGTCACAAAATCGGCCGCCGCATAAAGACGAGAATGGTACATCCATTGGTCGATGACCCGGATAGGCCGCTCCACCTGGCCCAGGTGGGCGACCGAATCTTCTGTCAGCACTGCTACTCCCAAAGAGGTGATTATCTCCGCCACCCCATGGTTGATCTCTGGATCGAGGTGATAGGGCCGTCCAGCCAGGACAATACCACGCTGCCCCGATTGTTTCAGGGCGGCCAGCACTTCCTCGCCTTTATGGCGGATATCCTCCTTGCAGCGCTGGTCTTCCTGCCAGGCTTGTTCCACCGCCCAGGCGATCTCCCGCTTGGAAATCCCCAGGCTGCCGAGCTCTTCGTGCAGGCGGACGATAAGCCGCTTTTTGTTGTCATAAGGCAGGAAGGGATTCAGGTAGGTGACCTCGTTGGTTCTGATAACATCCATATTGTTCTTGATCACATCCGGATAAGAGATGACCATCGGGCAATTGAAATGGTGGTTGGCACCGGTTTGTTCCATGCGCTCATGGATGATAGAAGGATAGAAAATAGTCCTGATCCCGCCTTCGATCAGGGCGTCGATATGCCCATGCACCAGCTTGGCCGGGAAACAGGCGGTATCGGAGGGGATGGTTTCGGTTCCCTTCTCGTAAAGCGAACGTGATGAGCGCGGCGATGTCTGCACACTGAAGCCCAACCGGGTGAAGAATGTGAACCAGAAGGGATAGTTCTCGTACATGTTCAAGACCATAGGGATGCCGATTATCCCCCGGGGGGCCTCTTCCTCAGCCAGGGGTTGATAATCGAGCAAGCGCTGGTATTTATATTTGAACAGGTTGGGGATTGAATCGACAGAGCTCTCTTTGCCCAGGCTCTTTTCACAGCGGTTGCCGGATATAAAGCGGTTGCCGTCCGGGAAGCGGTTTATGGTCAGCAGACAGTTGTTGGCACAGCCTCCGCATCGATTAAGTCGGGTCTGGATGGAGAATTCCTCCAACTGGTCGGCCGACAGCAGGGTGCTGGGAGCATCCTGTCGCCAGCGGTCCCGGGCCAGCATGGCCGCCCCGTAGGCACCCATCAAGGGGGCGATATCAGGTCGGACTACTTCTTTGCCGGTGATAAGTTCCAGGCTGCGCAGTACCGCATTGTTTTCGAAGGTCCCGCCCTGTACCACGATGCGCTGGCCCAGATCTTCAGGATGCTTCATCTTGATAACCTTGAACAAGGCGTTTTTGATGACCGAGTAGGAGAGGCCAGCGGATATATCACCGATAGTGGCGCCTTCCTTTTGCGATTGTTTGACCATCGAATTCATGAACACGGTACAGCGTGAACCCAGGTCCACTGGCTCCTGGGCATCCAGGGCCAAGTCCGCGAAATCCTCTATCGGTATATTCAGGGAATGGGCGAAAGCCTCCAGGAAAGAACCACATCCCGATGAACAAGCCTCATTGAGCATTATATTATCAATCACCCCATCCCTTATCTGGAGACACTTCATGTCCTGGCCGCCTATATCCAGGATCAAGTCTACCTCTGGATCAAAGAAGTGGGCGGCAGTGTAGTGGGCTACGGTCTCCACCTCGCCGATATCTATGCGCAGGGCTGATTTTAACAAGCCTTCCCCATAACCGGGGACGGCCGAGTAGGCTATCCGGGCGGAGGGAGGAAGGGTGGCATAGATATCCCGCAAGATATTGACGGCCGAATTCAGGGGACTGCCGGTGTTGTTGCCATAATAGGAATATAAAATGGAACCCGCGGTATCGATTATGGCTGCTTTGGTGGTGGTCGAGCCAGCATCGATGCCCAGGAAACAGTCGCCGGAGAAGCTCGATACTTCCCGGCGGCTTACCTTGTGCCGATCATGACGCTGGCGGAAAGCGAGCAACTCAGCCTCATTCCGGAAAAGGGGCTGCAGACGTTCAAATTGATGATTGGACAGGTCCACCGCCTGCAGGCGCCGGATCAAGGCTGGCAGATAGACGGTCTCCCCGGCGCTGGACGCCAGGGCTGCGCCCATGGAAACATAGAAATGGGCATGGTCCGGGAATAGCGCCTGCTGGTCGTTTAATCTCAAGGTATCCTTGAATCGAAGCCGCAACTCGGGCAAGAAATGCAAAGGCCCTCCCAGAAAGGCCACGTGGCCGCTGATTGACTTGCCGCAGGCCAGGCCGCTGATGGTCTGGTTGACCACCGCCTGGAAGACGGAAGCGGCGATATCTTCTTTGCGGGCCCCTTCGTTCAGCAATACCTGGATGTCGGTCTTGGCAAAAACCCCGCAGCGGGCGGCCACCGGGTAGATGGTGGTGTGGCTGCCGGCCAGATCGTTGAGGCCCATGGTATCGGTACCCAGCAGGGTAGCCATCTGGTCGATGAAGGCCCCGGTCCCTCCGGCACAGATGCCGTTCATGCGCTGGTCCAGTCCCTCCCGGAAAAAGGTGATCTTGGCATCTTCGCCGCCCAGCTCGATGGCCACATCGGTATGGGGGATGAGTCTTTCGATGGCGTTGTTGCAGGCGATGACTTCCTGGATATGCTGGACTTCCAGCCAGGAGGAGATGGAGATGCCAGCCGAGCCGGTGACCATGACTGTGAGCGGGTGATTGCGCACCTGTTTGTAGGCATTCTGCAGCAGTTCGGTGGTGTGCAGCCGGGTATCGGCGTAGTGGCGGCGATAATCGCTATGGACCACCTGCCCCTCGTCGTCGACTATTATCAGTTTGACGGTGGTGGAACCTACGTCCAAGCCCATCCGCAATATATTGCTCACCGGTTCTCCTCCCCATCGTCCGGAAAAATTAAAACACTGTTTGAAAATCGTCTAGGTTTATGGTAATCTACTGGCAATCGCATGTCAATGGTGCATTTGGGGGCCTGGCAGGGCCTCGTCCTATGAGCTTATCATATTTTTGCCCATAAAGGAGTCGATGAGATGCAAAAGCCTGCCCCGCTGTCCACGAAGCAGAAGATCCTGCAGGCGGCCATGGACATAATCGCCGTGGAGGGTCTGGAAAAAACCACGGTGCGCAAGATCGCCGCCCGGGCCGGGGTCAACATTGCCGCGGTCAATTATCATTTCGGGGGCAAGGATGCGGTCATCAACCAGTCTTTCGCGGCAGTTACCAACCAGCTCAGAGAGGTCTTCCGCTTCCTTAGGGCAGATGATGGGCAGGATGTTGCTAATCTAGGCAGGTTTATCGATGAATATGCCGATATTATGTTTAAATACCCCGATCTGCTAAAAAACGCCATGGATCTGATGATACGCCACCGGGTGGTGGAGGTGGACTATCTGGCCTTCCTGCAAACTGAGGGTATAGAGGTGATTCAGGAGGTAGTAGGGCGAATCAGACCGGACCTGGATCTTGTCCAGGTCCAGCTCAAAGCTCTGCAGCTGATTAGTTCTTTATCCTACCCCTTTCTACTGGGGGATTTTATCCAGGAGATATTGGGCTTTAATCTGCACGACCCGGCGACCCGGCACCAGTATACCAAGCTGGTTTTGCAAAGCATGTTTAGCCCTGGTAAAGAACTGGCCCCGCTCAGTAAACCATAGGTGGCTGCCAGGGGCCTATTTCCGAGACGGCTGCGGCCGGGCGGTGCTGATTCTTCCAGTGGTCAAGGTGGGCGGAAGGGCAAACCCGGGGCGAAGGGACCTGCGCCGGCCAGTTTTAGTTGTTAGGCTGGTCGTGTTTCATTATAATGAAGCTGGTTTTTAAGTGCGATCCTGGCAGAGAGGCGGGCATGATGGCGGAGACTACAGCCACTTGTATAAAGCTCAGCGGAATCAATAAATCGTTCGGCTCGCAGCACGTTCTCAAAGACATCGACCTGCATATCCCCTTCGGGCAGATATACGGCCTGCTGGGGCCGTCCGGATGCGGCAAGACCACTATGGTCAAGACCATGGTGGGGATCCTGGAAGCCGATTCCGGTCAGGCCTATGTCCTCGATACCCTGATGCCGGACCTGGGTATAATGAGTCAGATAGGCTATATGGCACAATCGGACGCTCTGTATACCTCTCTCAGCGCGGACGAGAATCTGAGTTTCTTCGGCTCCATCTACGGTATGAGCAGAGCCGAAATGAAACTGAGGATTCCGGAGGTAATGGAAATCATGAGCTTGGGCGCTGATATGCGCAAGCCCGTCTATGCTTATTCCGGGGGCATGAAGCGAAGACTGAGCCTGGCCACCGCCATCCTGCATAATCCACCGGTACTGGTCCTGGATGAACCGACGGTAGGTATCGATCCGTTGTTGCGGCAAAGCATCTGGGCCGAGCTTAATCGGCTCTGTTCAGATGGAGTGACCATCCTGGTTACCACCCATGTGATGGACGAAGCGGAGAAATGTCACAACCTGGCTATGATGAGGGAGGGCCGCATAATCGCCCGGGGAACTGCGGCCGACCTGCAGTCTGAAGTTGGGGCCGGCAGCCTGGAGGAAGCTTTCATTATTTATGGGGGGCGTATCGATGAAAGCTAGAGCTCTGGCTATCCGTATCCTGCACCAAATGCGGCATGACCGTCGTACCTTGGCATTGATGATGGTGGCACCCTTATTGATGCTGACCCTGATGTACTATATATTTGAGACATCTGCCAGCACCCCAGTGGTGGCGGTGCTCAATGCCTCCAGCGGATACATCGAAAACTTGGAAGAGAGCAATATCAGGGTGGTTAAGATGAGCGAAGGCCCAGCCCGGGAGGCTTTGGAGAGGGGCGAGGTAGTAGCGGTCATCGATGTCAAGGGCGGCAAGGCCTATGTGCGGGTGGACGGCAGCAAACCCGCAGATACTAGGGCGACCCTGGCAGCGGTACAGGTGGCAGGGCTAAGAAGCGGACTGACCAGGTCTGACCTGCAAGCCGAGGTTGAATACATATATGGTTATGAAGACTCCTCCATGTTTGATAATTATGGAGCAGCGTACATTGGGTTCATAATCTTTTTCTTTACCTTCCTGGTAGCTGGGATATCATTTTTGCAGGAACGCACCAGCGGCACCCTGGAAAAACTATTATCGATGCCAATCAAACGCTGGGAGATCGTGTCGGGCTATGTGATGGGGTTCGGTACTGTAACGGTACTGCAGTCTTTTTTGATCTCCTGGTACAGCATTTACATACTGGACTTGGCTCTGGTTGGTTCATTCTTGCTGGTGCTTCTGATTACCCTGCTCACCGCCATGGCGGCGCTGACCTTCGGGATTATGTGTTCGACCGCTGCCAACAGCGAGTTCCAGATGATGCAGTTCATCCCGGTAGTGATTATCCCCCAGGTTTTTTTCTCGGGTCTGTTTACCCTCTCTCCCTGGTTGGAGATATTGGAAAAGACGGTACCATTATATTATGTCACGGATGCATTGACTCTGGTGATGGTCAAGGGCAGTGGGATCGACGCGATAGCGGCAGACCTGGCAGTGATCGCCGGATTCTGCGTATTCTTCATGGTGGTAAATACCCGACTGCTCAAGAAATATCGGCGGATATGAAATAATGAGGGGGCTCTAGCTTGAAAAAACTGTGCGGATGGTTGCTGGTAATGGTGTTGGCAGTTTTCCCGGCGGGATGTTCGTGGCCCAATGATAAGGATTTAGTCCTTAACGGGATCGTAGAGACCTCTGTCTATTCAAATTATAGTGAAGTGGCCGGGAAAATCATCGAGTCACCCATCGAGCTGGGGCAGGAAGTCCATAAAGGTGATGTCATCGCAGTTATAGACGACAGTGACCAGCGGTATGGTCTGGAGCAACTGCAGACCGCCTTGGTCCGCAGAAAGGCGGTTTTGACCGAGCTGCGCAAAGGCAGTGAGGCGGAGCAGATACAGCAGGGGCGCAACACTGTGGTTTTGGCAGAGCAATCCTTGGCAGCTGCCGAAGTCCACAAGCAGCGGGCCCAGGACGCATATGACCGGGCGGAGAGTCTGCTGGCCGGCGGAGGTTTGCCTCAGGCGGCTTTCGATGAAGCTCGCTACCAGCTCGAGCTGGCCCAACTGGAATTGAATGCCAAGCGGCTCCAACTGGATAATACCAGCCAGCAACTGGCCCTGTTGCTGCAGGGGACCAGCCCAGAGAAGATCGCCGCCGCCCAGGCGGATGTCGAGCAGACCGAGAGCCAGATTCGCCAAGCAGAAGAGGATCTGGGCAAGTTCCAGGTGTTGGCGGTGAACGAAGGGATAGTAATCAGCAAAAATTACCGACTCGGTGATGTGGTGGCGCCGGGCTATAACCTGGCTGAGGTGGCCTCTAATGCAGAGAAGGTTTTGGTTGCTTATCTGCCGGAGGACGATTTAGCCAAGATCGACTATGGACAAAGCCTGATTATCCGCAGAGGGGATGAGCAGTATAACGGGACCGTAAGTTTCATAGATGCCAAAGCCCAATACACTCCCAAAGAGATGCAGACGGCTGCCAATAAGAATAAAGATAGCGTGAAGATAAAGGTGCGTCTGGCCGCGGATGTGCCTCTCAAAGTGGGGGAAAAGGCAGAGATTTCAGTACCTCGGTAGATCGAGGCAGAACTCACCTTACAGTGTATACACAAGGGCGGACCATGTTATAATGATTCTAGAAACTGCTGTTAGCCATTGTAATTTATAGGAAAGGTGGTATCATAGTGGGATTTAAGGACAAACTGGATCAGATGGTAGGTTCCGCCAAAGAAGCGGTCGAAGAAGCCAAACAAAAGGCGGAGGAATTCAAAGATATCGCCGAGGAAAAGGCGGGCGAATTGAAGGAAAAGGCTGGCGAGTTGAAAGAAAAGGCCAGCGAGCTCAAGGAGCAGGTTGAGGACAAAGCAGAAGCCTGGAAGGAAAAAGCGGAAGACTATAAAGATATTACCGAAGAAAAGGCCAAGGAACTAAAAGCCAAGGCAGAGGGATTGGCGGGCCAGGGTGGCGAGAAACTCGGGCAACTAAAGGATCAGGCCGAAGGTAAGGTCGAGGAACTGAAGGGAAAGACATCTTAGCCCAGACATAGGGAAGACAAAGTATGCCTACCAAGAGGTTAATGTGACCATTGACTTAGTCGGCACCATTAATTGGCTCAAGGCCTCCCAGTTGATGTAGAATTGCATTGATTGGGAGGCTTAATATTTTGAATACCTCAGGCAGAATTACCAAACATGATGAGGTCGGGGAATTGACCGAAAAAACAAAAATAGAGCAATTGTGGGCTGATATCGCTCCGGCGGAGGGACGGGACAGTCTGGCTGCCTGGAAGCAGGGCCTTGCGTCCCTTACTTGGGCGCAGGGTGATTTCTCCTTGGCGGGCCGCCTGGCGGCACTACCTGGTCCTGGTCATATGAAGGTGGCTGTTAAGGGGCGGTTGGTCGGTGCTGCGAAGGCTGATACCCGGGGTTGGGTCGAGTTGGAGACTGCCCCGTCGGACCAGATACTGGTTGCGGATATCTTTGTGGTCGGATCCCGGCCGCTGCCATCAGCTGGTATCACCTGTTTGTGCCGCCATCCAGCCCGCCCACAAGTCTTGGTGGCGGCCACCGCAGATGGCCTCCTCTTATTCGTGGATGCTGAATTATCCGCCAACCTGAGCATAATTGGGCAGTTGGCACTGCCGGTCCCGGCAGTGTCGCTGGTGGTCAGCGGGAACAGGCTGATTGCCTTGACCGCCCTGCCGGACCAGGCATTGTTAGTGCTGGAGCTGGCTAAGACCGGGTTAGGGGTAGCTGCGGTGACCAGGATCGCTCTGCCCACCAGCCTGGTGGATTTGGCAGAAGGCGATCAGGACTCCTTATGGGGTCTCCGCGAAAACGGGATCATATTCAGGCTGCGACTGATAGGGACCGAGGGCACCCCGGCAACCTCCGAAGCGCCCACGGCCTTGTGCCTGGAGGAGCACTGCCGCCTGCGCCGCCAGGTGGTGGTATCGGCAGGCATCCAGCAGATGGCGCTCAGCATCTACCGGGCCCTTAAGAGCCGGATTTACTCA
>JAQVXF010000037.1 GCA_028709355.1 Syntrophomonas sp. | reverse complement strand
ACCGTTGCGGCCATAACCCTCTTTGTCAAAGCCGTTCTTATCGAAGCCCTCCTTGTTAAAACCTTTAGCGTCTAAGCCCTCTTTATCTAAGCCCTCCTTGTCGAATCCCTTGGCGTCGAAGCCTTCTTTATCGAAGCCCTCCTTGTCGAATCCCTTGGCGTCGAAGCCTTCTTTATTGAAGCCCTCCTTGTCGAACCCCTTGGCGTCGAAACCTTCTTTATTGAACCCGTCCTTGTCGAATCCCTTGGCGTCGAAACCTTCTTTATTGAACCCGTCCTTATCAAAACCTTTAGTGTCGAAGCCTTCTTTATCGAAGCCCTCCTTGTCGAACCCCTGGGCATCGAAACCTTCTTTATTGAAACCGTCCTTGTCGAATCCCTTGGCGTCGAAGCCTTCTTTATCGAAGCCCTCCTGATCATTGACTGCTTGCGGGGTTCCCTCCACTCCGGGGACCACTCCTTCCGCGGCAGTCCCCTCCCCAACCGCCTTTTCGCCCGGTGCACCGGGGGCAGGCTGGCCGGAAGTCCCTTCCAAAGCGCTGGTATCGACGATGATGCCGGTATCGTTAACGTCCACCAATATTCCGGGGTCCGGTTTGATCAGGCCCGCTTCAGCCGGGGTCTCGATGATCAGACCAGAATCGGGTTGGACAAATAGGCCAGCTTCCTCGGCGGTGTCGATGATGATGCCGGGGTCGGCCCCGCTTCCCACTGCGGCGTGGGGATCTTCGATGATGATACCCTCCCGGGGCGTCACGAAAATCCCCGCCTCTTGGGCGGTATCTATGATGGTCCCCTCTCCGGGGAGTTGGCCGCTGGCCGGTATGCCATCCAATATGTCGATGGTATCGATGAATATCTCCTCGGTCCGGTTCTCCGGGGAGCTGCCGGGTGATGTCCCCAGACCCTCCTCGGGCCGGCGGCGCCCTATCTGACCAGTGGCCGGGGCGGAGCTCTCCTGTCCGTCACCAGGGCCGCGAGCTCCCCCGCTGCCCGGCCAAGTGCCTCCTCCACCGGGAGATCCGGGCATACCGGTCGCCGGCGGCACCAAACCACCACTACCGCCCAGCCCTCCCAGGGCCCCCAGGGCGGTGGCGATCAATCCCGGCACCACCACTCCCACCACCGCTTCGGTAGTATTGGCCGGGCCTGGTATGTTGGCTACCGCCCCCACCCCAGCCGGACTGGCGGATGGAACTGAATTGGGTCCGGTCGGTCCCTGGACAGCGCCCGGGACCAGGTCCGAGCCAGGACCACCATTGATTTCGAAATGAGGGGTAGCCCGGACTTCGCCCATCCCCCGGCCCCCAGACTGGGCATTCTGGGACCAGCTGGCCGGATCCGAATCTATTATGGTGTAGGTACCGGCTGGTACCACGATATTGGGTTTAACATCCCAGTAGGCATTGGGCACGCCGCCCTGCCCCAAGCGGGTGGTGACTGGCCAGGGACCGTATACTTTGCCGTTGCTGTCCTTGAACCCGATGGTCCCCGGTGCTGCCCCCCGGGCATTATTCCAGTGGTAGTTGGTTATCAGGGTGATCAGGTGAGGACTGTTGAGACTGAAGGTGGTGGGCGCGGTCGGTCCATTGCCCACTCCAGCGATATTCATGGTGTCGGCCACGGTGACCGGTTCCGCCAGAGGCTTGGCGGTCACGGCGGTCGGTTGCGCTGGCGTGGCCGGGGCAGTGCCAACCGCACTGGGGCTAACAGCCGGCGGCTGGGTAAGGCCGGCTTTATCCAGCCCACCCTTCAACTGCAGGGCCAGGTTGCGCCCGGTCTGCAGATTGGTGGCTTTGTCATAGCCGGTTTCATGTATGTCGACTTGAATTACGTGGCGGGCCAGGATGATCCAGACCTCGATATCATCATTGGGCACTCCCAAAACATAATCATCATAAGTGATTTCGCGCATTTCATAACCGCTGGCGGCCACCACTTTCATATTGGCGTCTTCATCCAAATTGGCCACCAGGTGCTCGATCACCCGGGCCATGGGGGTATTGCCCGCCGGTTCGACCACCTCGAACCAGGCGCCGGCCCATTCCTCGCCGGTGTTCAGATCCCCATGCACGTAGCTCCATTTCATGCTGCCCCCGGCGATGGGGCTCTCCGACGAACCCATGTCGAAACCTTCTTCGATATTGGCGTTGGCCCGGGCCACTTCCTTGACCACATCCGCCACGCTGGCTGCCAGAGCCAGCCCCGGCCCGCCGGCCGTCAAAAACATCCAGGCCAGCATCCCCAGCACCACCGGACCGGCCAGAGAAAATCTCCGCCCTTTCCTGTTTTTGATCATGGCCAGGATCGACATATTCACCCTCCCCTTCGTCCTCATGGCAATATCCCCACCAGCAGCATCCAGGCAGTGGACAGCACCAGCGCTACCAAAGTCGGTATCATCACATTCTTCATACCCTGGGCACCCTTCTTCACGACCTCGGTGCCGGCAGTGGCGGCAGCGGTCATTATGGCCGCTGAGGCGAACGGCATGATCCCGTTCCAGCCCAGTACGAATTGAGCCAGGACCGCCAGGACGGTAAAAGGGATCATGAACAACATCCCCGTCCCCACTGCCTCCCGGGCGAACTGGCTGTCCTCCTCCAGCAAGGCCCGGTTGGATGCATTGAACAACATCACCAGCAGGTTGATGGCCAGGGCGGCGATCAGGGCTGCCGCCAGCATGGAGACCAGTACCGTAGTGGCCTTCACCTCCGGTTTGGCAAAGGGTACCGTAGCCCCCAATATAATGAAGCACAGGTAAACCGGCCACAGCCGGACCCTGCCCCCGGTCCCGCTTTTGACGGCACCGTCTTTATAACCCAGTCTCATCTCCATCTATACCAGCCTCCTGCCTCATATTTATGATCCTTCTTCATCATCAGGCTCCGAACTTGCCCAGCAGTGACCATCCCGCCAACAGAAGGGCCCCGCACAGAGTAGTCAGGGCGATACTGAAAGCCAGCCGATCGCCGGCCATCTGGCGGATGGTAAACAAGGTGGGGCGCAAAGCCCACAATACCCCGGTGACCCCGAAGGCCACCGCCGTCTTCCATCCCAACAGCAGGGAAAACAGCAGCCCGGTGGCGGCATACACGAAGGTAGCCGAGTAACCCAGGGCGAAGGCCGAAATAGCCCACCCCAAGCCGATCTCCCGTTCGCCGGCCTGGGCCAGGGCCCAGACCATAACTGCCAACAAGGCTATTCCGGCCGTACCGTAAAGCAGCCCCAGCATGGTCATCAAGACTACTCCCGAGGCTTCGATCTGCCCCGAACGCAGCAGGTCCAAGCCAGTCTGCAGGAAGAAGAGCATAAATGACAAACCCGACACGGATAAAGAGTAAGGCCAGGGTACTTTGCCCATCTGGGACTTGACTACCTCCCCCGGGTTGATAATCATGTTGAGCGCTGTCTTCCAGCGCGGTATAGCCATCGGTGCCGCTGTATCCATCTATATCTGCTCCTTTCTCATCTTTTCTCCTGTCCCTGGCCGCCCCTTGGTCGTCCGACCAGGCAACTGCTAAAATCTGTCCTTTTCCCCTCCGCTCCCCTTTCGCAGGGAGCAGCCTCGATAATCCTGATCCGCCTAAACCGGGTTGTATTGCAGGCTGAATTTGGCCCCGAATTCCCGGGCCAGGAGTCGGGCCGCTTCCTCCAGGTCAGCCTGGTTGATGAAACTGCCCAGGAAGGTGCCCTCCCGGCTGATTATCTCCAATTCCCTTACCCTAGCGCTGCGCTGGATGACGCTGATAGAGATCAAGTCATCTGCCTCGAGTACCAAGCGCCCGAATTCCCGGCCTTCTTGGGGGGTCAGCACCAGCCGCCCCGGGTCTATATTGAGATAATAAGGGCGAGTCTTGAAAAATCCCGATCTGAGTTTGATCGCAAATATCATGTCGGTCTCCTCTGCCGATAATTTTGGTTATCGCCGGTTAGATATGGTATTACGGATTGGCCGCCTGGTGCCGTTCAAGCCCGGATTGACCGGAACATCCCCGGCTTCAGGCCGGCAAATGCCTGCCCGGCAAATTCTCCCGCCAAGTACCCCTCGGCAATCACCATCGCGGTGGGTTTCATACAATTATACGAACCGGGCTGCCGGCGCCGCCCGGTAAAACCGCCCTCGTTCTCAGCCAGGCATTGCCAAATTCCTAGGCACGTTTTGTGCCAATACGGTGGAGACAGCCTGCCGCAATGTGATAGTATATCCGGTAGAGGTGATAAGAGATGAGATTTGCTGACAAGCTGGAACTGTTGATGAACATCACCAATACCTCCAATAGCCGGCTGGCCCGCCACGTAAGCCTGGATGCCTCATTTGTCAGCCGCCTGCGCCGGGGAGAGCGCAGCCCTGCTCACGGTGTCAGTTACATTCAAGCCATGAGCCATTATTTCGCCCGCGGCTGCCAGGCCGACTACCAGCGGGTGGCGCTGGCGGAAGCTATCCGCGACCCCTCCCTGTTGAAGGAGGGTGCCCCGGAATCCCTGGCCATTATCATCGAAGGTTGGCTGCGGGGAGACCATGATGTTATAGATGAGTTTATGGATGAGTTTTCCCGTTTTCAATTCAAGAAGGCCAGCGGCAAGTCCGAGCCGCCGCCTCCCTTGCCTGACATCGATAACGGGATTGAAGCGGCAGTGGAGTTGTATTACGGCACCGAAGGCAAACGCAGCGCAGTGCTGTCGTTCCTGGCCCGGGTGCTGCAGGAACAGAAGCCCCGGACCCTGTTGCTCTTCAGCGATGAGGACTTGGCCTGGATGACCGACGATCCAGAATTTACCGCCCGCTGGGGACACTTGATGGTCCAGTTCTTACAGGCCGGTCACCAGGTCAAGATCATCCACACCATCACCCGCAACCTGGATGAGATGCTGGCGGGTATAAAAGGCTGGGTACCCCTTTATATGACCGGGAGGGTGGAGCCCTATTACTACCCCAAAGCCCGCGATGGTTTGTTCCGGCGGACCTTATTCATCGCTCCCGATTGCGCCGCCCTGACCTGTTCCTCGGTGCGGGGGGGCTCGGCCCAGACCGTCAACTTGCTGTTGCGGGAGATGCCAGCGGTAACAGCCCTGACCCTTGAATATAATGATTTCCTGGCCCTGTGCCGCCCCCTGATGCATATCTTCAGCCACTACAACCAGGATGACTACCTGTCCACCCTGGCCGAGTTCGAGGACGAGGCCGGCGACAGTATCGTCAAGACCGGGTCACCCTCCAGTCTGAGCATGCCCGCTGAGTTACTCGCCAGTATCGCCGCCCGCAGCGAGGATCCAGCCGCAGCCCGGTTGATCTTACACCAGCAGCGCCGCAGCACTGAGTTCCACCACCGCCTGCAGGAGTCCAACTTCACCGAGATGTTTTGCCTGCCCCGGTTGGAAGCCATATTGGCTGGTGAAGTGGCAGTCAGCCTGTACGACATCCCCGATAATGCCGAAACATTCTATACCCCTGGTGAATTTCTCCTCCATTTGGAGAATATCATCCGTCTGCTGAAAAACTGTGCAAATTATCATGTCCACCTGGCCGGGGCCGGTCAGTTGGCGGGCAGTATGCTATATGTGAAGGAAGATGTGGGGGTGCTGGTGGGTAAAACCGCCCTGCCGCCAGTGGTCTTCGCCATCAACGAAGCCAACCTGACCGCGGCCTTCTGGGATTATATGCAGGGCCTGCTGGGGGACAAGCATCGCGACCTTCGCAGCCGGAGCCGCACCATCGATGAGCTGGAAGACCTGGCCGCCCGCCTGAAAGCAGAACTGGCAGCCCTGGAGCTATCCTGATGGGCGGGGGCAATGGTACCTGACAGCCGCGCATGCCGGCCTGGAGTCTAAATGCAGATCCATACAGCTGACCGGATTTTCTCAGTATTTACCGGGACTACCTATTGGGTCTGATCATCAGGATGGATTGGTCAAGTTAGGCAGATAGGCGAGTCTGGTCGGCCAGTGGGCAAAAGAAAACCGGCCCTGTTCAGGCCGGTTCACTCATCTGATTAATGTAGGCGGATTTACTCGCGGTAGGATTTGAGGATGCCAGGCAATGAGTAACCACTGCGCCCATCCGGGGTTACCTCGACTCCCGAGGGTGCAAACAGGAATACCTTGCTGCCGATCTGCTGGCTCTGGCCGTCCACTCCGTAGGCGGCCCCGCTGACGAAATCGATGATCTTCTTGGAGATCTCCATGGGGGTCGCCTCGAAATTCACTATCACCTGTTTGCGGCTTTTGAGGTGATCGGCGATGGCCTGGGCCTCTTCGAAGGTCTTGGGTTCGCAAACCACTACGCGCTGGCTCTTGGCGGACGGGATCCCCACCACATGAGAGCCGGCCCGAGTCTCGGAAGCCGGTGTGGCTGGCTGGATGCCTAATTCATCGTCGTATTCCTCCTCCAGTCCAAACCAATACAGAATCTTCTCCTTAACACCACTCATATACCCTCTGCCTCCCCCTAGCTTATGTATTTTCCTTGCCCCCTGGCCGCCGATTTGCTCCGGGCCACCCCTAAACGCTGATGCGGCGGGGCTTTGGTTCCAAGATATTTACATAATACCCTATAATTCTGATTTTACCAGCCCTTTTTCAAATTTTTCGTCTAAATTTTCGGCTTTCTGGGCTCCCCAGAGGCAGCCCGGGCCGAGAAATGCCCATTCCCCGGCCATTTGCCGGCAAACTCAAAATAATGGTTGGGTCGGCTCGGCCGGGGGCCAAGGTCCGCTCAATCCAGCATCTTCACCCCAGTCACATAGAGTATCTCGCAGGCACCATTGCCGGAATCGTTACGGGTCAGGCTGCTCCGCCAGGCTCCCGACGGGAAATTGACCTGCACCAGGTAGCCCTGCAAACGGATATGGTCATCTTTATCGATAGCCCGGATCTGCTTGAGAGTGCTGCGGTCGCTGTGGATCAGATGCACATTGGCGGAGTGGCTACCGATATAGGCGGGGGAGACCGGTGTTTCCGGTGACCAGCGGTAGCCATAAAAGCGCCCGCTCTGCCCGTAGGTGATGGTAGCGTCGATGTCTTCACGGTTGAGGTCGCCCCACGCCAAGGCCAAGTCATATTGGGACACCTGGGCGGGATAATCCCACTGGCGGTTGGTGCTCTTGACCACCGCCTCGATTTCGTAGCTGGCCAGCAGGGACATGGAGACGTAACCTTCATCCCCCAGGATATTGATCACCGAGCCGCTCTCCATGCCGACCTGGATCGGATCGGCGATATATCCGGTATAAGGTTCCCCCTCCAGCCAAGTGTAGACCAGCAAGAGGAGGGGGATGACGAATATCAGCGGCAGATAGACCAGCCAGCGGTTGTTCATGGCGACTCTTATACCCCCTATTGCTTGACCGCCAGGCAGTAATTGACGTTGTCGAAGGCGATCATGCCGCGGCCCGGGTTGACCCGGTTGTAATCAGAAAAATACTCTTCGGTGATCTCTGCCGGGGTTAGATGCTCGTAGATGAGGAAGTCGCATTTCTCCAGCAGCTTCTCGATCTCCTCGTAGCTGTAGCCGGCCCGCATCGGTTCACCCGCCTGGGCGGCCATGGCCACCTGCTTGCGGGCGCGTTCCCCTGCCTGGTCGGTGAGGGTGTCCTGGTCAGGATAGTCAAAGACCAGGCTGCTTCCCTCGGTCACCAATCCCGCCAAGGTGCAGACCAGAGCTGAAAATTCGGTCGGAGACAGATAGTAACTCAATCCCAGCAAGCTGCAGAAGCTCATCTGGGCGGAGTCGAAGGCCGGGCAGGCGATCAATCCCTGGGCCCAGTCAGCGGCGGAGAAATCTGCTTCTATATAATGAAGGTTGGGAGGCGGCTCCATATCCAGCCAGGCCATCCGCCGCTGTTTATCGGCACTGGTGGCCGGGGTGTCCAGCTCGAAGATCTGCAGCCGTTCAGCCCAGGAGGGCTGCCGGTAGGCGAAAGTGTCATAGCCGGCGGCCAGGATGATATACTGCCCGGTACTTATCCGCACCGCGATTTCCAGGGCCTTCTCGGTGAAAGCGGCCCTACCCAGGGGCGAGGGGGACAGCTGGTTGTCCACGATCCAGCGCAGGGCTTCACGGGAGCTGCCTGCGAAACCGGGATTGAAGTACCCGATCCCCTGGGCCATGTTCAGGGCTATCAGGTCATACTCATTGGGGCTCAAAACCTGCCGGGCCAGATAGTCGTCGAAGATCTTGACCTCATTGTGACTGGAATGGTAGGCTCGGGCGAATGCGCTCACCAGCGCAGTCATGCTGGGATTAGCCATCGGTGCAAAACCTCCCTTGTCCTTTTGTCGATGTCGGCGCTGGCTGCCCTACCCACCGGCGGGGGGGCCGGCGGAGAGAAATGAAGGCGGTATCAATAACCGTGGAAATGGCGGTCAGACAGGGACCCGGCGGCGGCGGCGATCCGTTGGATGCAGCCGGCTGCACCTGGCCAGGAGCCAATAGAACTCCTCCTGCCGTCGGCCCGCACCGGTCGCCTTGATAGCCAGCGGCAACATCTATTCAATTATAGACCACTGCCAGGTTGGCTGCCATGTCCAATTCCCCAGCTGCCAGCGGCTGGCCAAAATATGCTTGCAATATGGTTAGGTACCTAATATAATGATGGCGTAATGCTTAGGTACCTAAATTATTATTGGTGCCAATCAGCCACACCGGAGAGGGGCAAACATAGATGGGACAACAAAGAGATATAGTCAGTACGGTGATGCGGGTGGCCCGCACGGTGCGGCGTTTGGAGCGCCCCGAGCGCAATGAATCCAGAGGTTCGCTGCGGCTGCTGCGCAAGCTGGCCAGCCGGGAAGGCCTGACTGCGCGGGAATTGGCAGATATGCTGGACATCCGCCAGCCCTCCCTGACTGAGATGCTCAAACGCCTGGAAGGCGCCGATATCATCCAGCGGATGCCCGACCAGCAGGACCATCGCAAGATCAGGATCTTCCTTCAGGATGAGGGCCGGAAGATCGTGGAACGCCATCGCGAGCAGCGCCAACAGGAGGCTGCCTATATAAACAGTATTTTGACTCAAGAGGAACAACAGGAGTTCTGCCGCATCTGCGACAAGATGGCCCGGGCCCTGGAGGACCTCAAC
>JAQVXF010000036.1 GCA_028709355.1 Syntrophomonas sp. | reverse complement strand
GCTATGCGCGCCTATACGGCGCCAGACGCTGCTTTGGCACGTGGCCAGCCTGCTATGCGCGCGGCTGTGGCGCCAGACGCTGCTTTGGCATGGCTATATTGCCGGTATTCTGAGGTATCTCCGGTTCCACCAGGACTATCTGCACGACTCGTTTCACCACCCTCTCTGAGCAAATATTTTCGATGGGGAGAAAAAACCAACCAATCGGTGCATAGAATTCCGCTGCCCAAGACCAGCGCCTCCATACAGGCAGGGAGTTGGCCGGCCCGCGGCGGGAACGTTTTTATGACCGGGGCTGGATTGTGCCCCTCAAACGGAGGGGAGGCTGCTATCGACTGCTGCCCCGGTCCGGCCTTGTTCCCGGGTGGCGGCTATGTAGATGCCGGTCAGGATAAATGCCCCCCCCACCAACTGGTACCAGGCCAGGGCCTCCCCGAAGATAAAAAAAGCCAGGATACTGGCTCCTACCGATTCGCCCAGCACCGACACCGACACCACCGGAGCCTTGACATATTTGAGCGCCCAATTCAGAGAGGCATGACCTACTATACCCGGCCCGGCCGCCTGCAGCAGGAATAACAGCCAATCCAGGCGGGGATAACCGGTCAGTCTCAATCCCATGGTGCTGCACACCACCAGCAGAACCACCGAGGCCGCGGCGGCGGCCAGCGAGGTGTAGGTCCAGACATCCACCCGCGAGCGCACATCCCGGCCAATCAAGAAATAGAGAGCAATAAAGAGTCCGCTCAGCAAAGCCAGCAGATCGCCCAGCAATTTGCCCGACTGCAGATCGCCCTGTACAATCAGGAGGCTGCCCAGCAGGGCCAGCATGATGCCCCCCTGCACCCAGCGGTTGACCCGCTCCTGGAGCAGCCAAGCCGACAGCAGCAAAACGAATATCACCTGCAGGTTGGTGAACAGGACCGAACTGGAGATGCTGGTATAGCTCAAAGAGGTTATCCACAGTCCCAGGTGCAAGGCCAGGAACACCCCTGCAGCCAGGATGTACCATAGATCGCGGCGTTGGAGACCTTGCATGCCAGGAGGAGTGGCGCTGCCCAACAGACCAGCGAATCCGGCGGTGAAGATGACCCGGTACAGGGAGATGATCAAGGCTGGGGCGGTTATGTAGCGGATCATGATCGAGGAGGTGGACATGCACAGGACCGATATGAACAGGGCCAGGTAGATAACGGTGGGCCTCATGATCCCACCCCAAGGTAGGACTGGATGACGCGCTCGTCGCTCTTGACCTGGGCCGGAGTGCCTTCCGCTATCTTACGGCCATAATCGAGCACCGCGATCCGTTCGCAGATGTTCATGACCAGGTTCATATCGTGCTCGACCAGGATGACGGTCAAATCCAGCTGGTCGCGGATGCGGCGGATAAAAACCATCAGTTCCTCTTTTTCGCCGGAGTTCATACCCGCTCCCGGTTCATCAAGCAGTAACAGGGAGGGATTCAGGGCCAGCGCCCGGGCGATTTCCAGGCGACGCTGCTCCCCGTAAGCCAGGCTGTCGGCATACTCGTCTCTTTTGTCGGCCAGGTCCACCATCTTGAGCAGTTCCATGGCCCGGCTCTCGGTCTGCTGCTCTTCCCGGCGTCCCCGTGGCAAACCCAGCAAACCGCTCCAGAAGCCGCTGCGGGTGACTCCGAAACAGCCGACCCGCACATTGTCCAGGACCGACAGCTTACTGAACAGACGTATGTTCTGGAAGGTACGCCCGATACCCAGGCGGGCGATGTGATGAGGGGGCATCCGGTCTATGCGGCTTCCCTTGAATAGCAGTTCCCCCTCATTGGGGACATAGATCCCGGTGATGATGTTGAACAGGGTTGTCTTGCCGGCCCCATTGGGTCCTATAATCCCCAATATCTCCTGGGGTTCGACGGTCAAGCTGACCGTATCCACCGCCCGCAGGCCCCCGAACTCCTGGCTTATCTTGACCATCTCCAGGATGCTCATGGCCGCCCTCCTCTCTTACTCCACCACTTTTTGAGGTCGTAGACGCGGACATCCCCGAGCAAGCCGTTAGGACGGAAGATCATCAGTAGGACCAACAGGGCTCCATAGAAAAGAAGGCGGTATTCATCCACCACGCGCAGCATTTCCGGCAGTATGGTCAGGATGACCACCCCGATGATGGTACCGGGGATGCTGCCCATACCTCCCAGAACCACCATATTGAGCAATTCAATCGATTTCATGAAACCAAAGTCCTGGGGATTGATGTAGTACATGTAGTGCGAATAAAGACCGCCCCCCAAACCGCCCAACAGGGAACCAACCGTAAAGGCCAACACCTTCATGCGGGTGGTGTTGATCCCGCAGGCTTCAGCAGCTATCTCATTTTCGCGGATGGCATAGAGCGAGCGTCCCACCCGCGAATTGAGCAACTGGCGGTTGAGCCAAATGATGACGATGACCAGCAGCCAGACCGTGGTGAAGGTGGTCTCCTGGGGAATCCCTGACAGTCCCACCGCCTTCCCCCCTGGTGCGAAGTTTAGAAAGAAGACCCGAATTATTTCGGCAAAACCGATGGTGACCATAGCCAGGTAATCGCCTTCCAGCCGAAGGGTAGGGATACCGATGAGGAAGCCGAAGAAGGCTGCTGTCAAGGCCCCACCCAGTATAGCCAGAGCGAAGGGCACGTCCATCTGCATGGAAATGATAGCCGAAGCATAGGCCCCCAAGCTCATGAAACCGGCATGTCCCATCGACAGCTGGCCAGTCACCCCGGTAATCAGGTTGAGACCCAGGGCGAGGATGATGTTGATACCGATGAAGATCATTATACGCAGATAGTAAGCATCTATAGTTTGGGTCAGGAAAGCATCCAGCATGGTCCACCTATACCTTTTTTGAGATCTTCTGCCCCATCAGTCCCTGGGGGCGTATGATGAGCACCAGGATCAGGATGGCGAAGGCGATGGCATCCTTATAGGAGGAGGACAGGTAAGCCACCCCCATTATCCCCCACACCCCCGGGCTCAAACTTCCGATCATGGCCCCCGGTACGGGGCCGATCCCACCCAGTACGGCGGCGGCAAAAGCCTTGAGCCCGGCCATGGTGCCCATGTAAGGCCAGACAGCATTATAATAGATCCCCACCATTACTCCTCCGGCGGCGGCCAAGGCCGAGCCGATGGCAAAGGTCATGGATATGATGCGGTTGACATTGATGCCCATCAACTGGGAAGCCTCAAGGTCCTGGGAACAAGCCCGCATGGCCTTGCCCATCCGGGTCTTCTTGATGGTCAGCTCCAGGACCACCATCAGCAGGGCGGCAATGAAAAGGATGATAACCTGCAGGGTCGAAACCTGCAGGGAACCCAGCTGGAAGGAGGAACCACCCAGCATCTCAGGGTAGCGGGTGGTATTAGGTCCCCGGTAGAGTACCATCAAGGTGGACAGGAAGATAGATACCCCGATAGCGCTTATCAGAGCCGATAGGCGGGAAGATTTGCCCCGCAGGGGGCGGTAGGCTATTCTCTCGATCAGAACTCCCAGCAGCATGCAGAACAGCATGGCTCCCAGCATAGCGACGACGATATTGATCCCGGCGGTGACCAGGAACAATCCCACAAAAGCCCCGAACATGTATACTTCGCCATGGGCGAAATTGATAAGTTGGATGATGCCATAGACCATAGTATAACCGAGGGCGATCAAAGCATAGGAACTGCCCAGGGTCAAGCCGTTCAACAACTGCTCCCAGAACATCGGTGTCCTCCTGTTTCCGTGCAAATCATATACAGTTTAACACAGCCAATCCCACTCCGGTTGTTAAACTGGATATGATTCCGACAAAGGCCCGTCCCAAGCAGGACGGGCCATCGCCAGATTTCGGACCAGCCCCAGAGAGATTCTACTTGACCGGAATCTTCTCCAGCAAGGCCGGGAATTTCTCGCCTTTGACCGTCAGCAGGCAGACCGGGCTCTTGATCGGTTCACGGTTGGCACCGAAAGAAGTAGCTCCCGATACCCCCGGATAATTCTGCATCTTGGCCAGCTCATTCTTGAACACGCTGGGATCAGCACTCTTGGCGGTTTCCATGGCCTTGGCCAGCAGCATCACCGCATCGTAGTACTGGGCCGAGAACATATCCGGGTCCTCATTATAAATCTTGCGATAGTTCTCTAGGAACTTGGCAGTTTCAGCGGTCGGCTGGTCAGTAGAGAAGCCGGCGTAGAAGATGACCTTCTCCTGGACCGCTTCGCCGCCCAGTTTGGCCAGGTCCTGGCCATAGAGGCCGTCGCCGCCGACCATGGTGATGTTGAGGCCTTTCTTCTTGGCTTCATTCATTATCAGCGCTGCCTCGGTGTAGTATCCGGTGAAAACCAAGGCGTCGGCGCCGGCATTCTTGAGCTTGGTCACCTGGGCAGTGAAATCGGTCTCACCGTCATTGATGTTCTCCTCCAGGACGATGGTGCCACCCTTGGCTAATATGGCCTGTTTGAAAATGGGGGTCAGGGCGGTACTGTAACCGTTGTTGCCGGAGGTGATAACCGCCAGCTTCTTCCATCCCTTGGTGTTGATCATCCAATCAACTACCGCCGGGGCCGCCACTGTATCCAGCAGGGTGTTGCGGAATACGAAGTCACCGATCTCTACCACCCCTGCACCGGTCGCACCAGCGGAGAGGATGACTACTTTATTCTTCTGGCAGATATCGGCCGCCACCTTGGTGCCTCCGGTGGTGGGATCACCGATCAGGGCCACTACCTTGTCCTTGGTTATGTACTTGGTAGTGATGTTGGCAATTTCGCTGCTTTCACCCTTATTATCTTCGTAGATGCCTTCTACTTTTTTGCCCAGGATGCCACCCTTGGCGTTCAACTCATCGATGGCCATCTTCATGCCCTTCTCGCCTGGAATGCCGTAATTGGCCACCGGTCCGGTCTTGGCCCCCAGGAATCCGAATTTGATAGTCTCAGTGGCCGCCGGGGTACCGGTCGGGGTGGTGGCGGGCTTGCTGGCACAGCCGCCCAACACTGAGAAAACCATCATCAGGCAAAGCAACAGGGCTATCCTCCTAATGCTCGCACTCTTCAAAATATATCCCCTCCGTATTATTAATGTGCCGATTTAGCGCTGCCCTCCCCTCCACTTTTTTGACAATGTTTTTATTCCCTCTCCGTCTGCATTAATCCTGCCGGCAATGAAAAAAACTGTCCATTCCATGCTGTTGCGGCCGGTTGGACCTGTCGGTCTTGAAACGGGTACCCAGGCGGATCAGCTTGAGCCATTTCATGCCGGCTCCAGGAAGTGATGCAGGGATATGTCGCGGTAGTCCCGGGCACGGAGGAAGCTTTCTACCCCCGGGCTGTCCCGGTATTCATCCAGTAAATTCAGGAACAGAAGGTCGAAGCTGCTGGCCCCCGGGGCGGGCGCCGGAAGCAGTCCCTGTTGCTGGGCGTAAAGCTGGGTGGCGGCGGCGCCCGACCAAGCTATCTTGTAGATGAGCTGCTCGGTGGAGCCCAACAGGGGTGTACACAGGTAAAACCGGCAGATAAGCGAACGGACCGGGTATATGGAGCAGATGTCATCCTGCAGGAATATGCAGGGTTCGGGTATCATCCGCATCAATCCCACCGCCAGTTTTTCGGGTTGGAAATAACGAGCCACGAATTCTTGATGCGTCAAACCCATAAGTTGGGCCATCCGGCGGAAGGAGACCAGGTCGGGGATGACATAGGCGGTATGGCAGCAATTGAGCTGGCACCCCTTGCAGAGAGCGTGATTGCCAGCGGCATATTGTTTGAATATGGTCGGGTCATCGCACAAAGGCTGCCAGGCATCCAGCAGATCCTGCACCGTGGCAGGAAGGCTGACCTGGATGCCCAGACCGGGCTGGCCGGCCTCGCTGCCGTGATAGATCGCTATCCCGCTCATGGATGCTCACCGGCGGGTAGATCCGCCAACATCTCTTTGATTGCCTGGCGAGCCAATTCGTCACAACGTTCGTTATGGACATGGCCGGCATGGCCTTTGACCTTGATGATGTGGACCTGGTTGGCCTTGGTCAGCTCCAGCAAACTTCGCCACAAGTCCTGATTAGCCACCGGTTCTTTTTTACTGTTTCTCCAACCGTTACGCTGCCATTTGTCGAGCCACTTCTGGTTGAAGGCATTAACCACGTAGGCACTGTCGGAATGGACTTTGACCTTCCAGCCTTTGACTTTGAGGGCTTTCAGGGCTTCGATGACCGCCTGCAGTTCCATCCGCTGATTGGTGGTCTGGGGTTCTCCGCCCCGGATCTCCTTGCTGTGGGCACCTGACAGCAGCACCGCCCCCCAGCCGCCTGGTCCCGGGTTGCCGGAACAGGCTCCGTCGGTATATACGTCGATCTCCTTCATGACCCCATTTTTCTCCGTCATGGCAGTGCTCCTAAAACAAGCTTGTCAGTTCAGCCAGGCCCCGGATTTGCTGATCAGCCTGGGCTGAAAGTTCATCTACCTCCGGGGCCAGCCATACCGCGGTCATGCCGGCCGCCTTCGCTCCGACCACGTCGGTGGCACTGTTGTCTCCTACATGGGCCGCTTCGCTGCCCAGCACCCCCAGCTTTTCCAGGGTGTGTTCGAATATCTTGATGTTGGGCTTGGCCCAACGCACTTCATCGGAAAATACCGTCACCGTAAAATAATCAAGAATACCATCCTTCTGCATCAGTTCCCGCAATAAAATGCCGGGCGACACCCCGGTATTGCAGATGACTCCCAGTTTATAACGTCCGGCCAGCACCGGCAGGACTTCCCGCACCCCATCATTGAGCGGGGGCGGACATTCCCGCCGTATGGTGGTATAAGCCTGATAGGCCTTCTTCCAATCCGCCATGCCCAAATCTATGCCCAGCTGGCGCAGCACAAACTCCAGGTGTCCCCGGGGGGTCAGGTCCAGCCCGCACTCAATCTGATAATGGTTGGCATACTGCCAGCAGTCGTAGAAGGCTTCCCGGATAGACTCGGTGTCCACCTCATGCCCGGTAGCCCGCAGAGCCTCCTGGAAAACTGCCACCCGATGTTTGAAAACTCCCTCGTGCTTGGGAATCTTGTAGAGTGTATCCCAGAAGTCAAAGGTGATCGCTTTTAGCAAACCCTCGTTTCCTCCCCGCCCTGATTATAGTACAGGCCTCAATCAGCCTGGGCTTCCGCGACCTTCTTGGTGGTCCGTTCCGATTGTTCCACGAAACCCTTGACGTCACCATCCAGCAGAGCCTGGTTGTCGACCTGGCGTTCCTGGTTAAGGGCTCGGGCCTTTTCCTTCAAGCTGTTGTCAGTCTTATAAAAACCGGACCCCTTGAATACGATCCCGACATTCTTGCTTATCAGCCGCTGCACCGGGCTGTCGCATTGGGGACAGGCCACAAGGGGGGCTTCGGTTATCTTCTGGGTAGCTTCAAAATGGCCGCATTTTTCGCAGCGGTAATCATATACAGGCACTATCGTCATCCTCCCGAACGCTTTATCGACAGCCCATCCCCGGCTGCCACTTCATCTTGGCTATTTCCCCGGGTTAGTTGATGCCCAGAGAATTACTGAACAGAATTATCGCAAACATGGCCCCGTTCCACAACCCATGGGCCACCATCGGTACCAGGACGCTGCCGCTCTTCTCATACATGTAGCATAGTACCGCGCCCCCTACGGCTAAAGGCAGGGCCCGCCATGGATCCCAATGGGCCAGGCCGAATATGAGACCTGCCAGCACTGCTCCCCAGGCTGGTCCCAGGTGTTGGCGCAAGACCGGATAGATCATACCCCGGTAGAAGAGCTCTTCCGAGACTGGAGCCAGCACCGTGCCTGCGAGCACCAGAGCCGCTATGTCCGGAAGGCGGGTGGCGGAACGCATCACCTGCTCAATCTCCTGCATCTGCAGGTCGGGTTGGAAGAATTGCAAAACATAGCCCATCAAAGCCACCAGGACGATCAGCAGCAAACCACCCTTAAGACCATAATTCACTAAATCCCGGAGCCCGGCCCGCTTCCAACCCAAGTCGGCCCAACTGGACTTGCGGAAGACCACCACCGCCAGGAACACGCACAGCACGGTGGCGATGAACTGGGCTCCGAACAGGTAGATGAAGAAATGAATGGGGTCCATTCCTCTCAACAAAGGAATAACTGCCGCTGTCGAGGCCAGAGCCATGATGGCTATGTAGACCACGATGATATCGATAAAACCCCAGCGCGGATGCGCCATTTCGCTCAGCCCCCTAACCACCCTATTATACTGCATCTAAGCACAAAAATATTGATAATTTGGAGGTGGGCAGGGCGGCCGCCTGCCCTTCCACCCCGCTTGTCACACCGGTGGAGATACCCTATAATCTTTGTTAAATAACCCTATTCACATGCAGGAGGGATCTGGACCTTATGAACAAAACTACCGGCCAGGTGATGGCGGTCAACATCTCAGCCAAACGGGGAATCAAGAAACAAAATGTCAAGGAAGCCTATATCCGCTCCGCCTGGGGGATCGAGGCCGATGCCCACAGCGGCGACTGGCACCGCCAGGTGAGTCTCCTCTCCCTGTCCAGCGTGGATAAGATGCGGACTTTGGGGGCCAACATCGCATATGGTGATTTTGCCGAGAATCTGACCGTGGACGGGATCGAGGTAGCCACCCTGCCCCTGGGCACCCGCCTGCTGGTGGGGGAAGTTGAACTGGAAGTGACCCAGATCGGAAAGGAATGTCACAACCAGGGTTGCGCCATCAAGAAGCAGGTCGGTACCTGTGTGATGCCCATCGAAGGTATCTTCGCCCGTACCCTCAGTTCCGGGTGGGTAAGGGTGGGGGATCCTGTCGCACTCCTGGAGCCATAGAGAGCTATCCAACCTAAATGCCCACGATCGGTGACCAGTTGATTGAAGATGATGTGAGAGGAGGGCTCTGCTTGGATGAGCTGGCCCTATTCAAACAGCGGGATATTACCAGCTATGATAATGGAACGGTCAAACATATCCAGGATGCAGTGGTGGAGGAGTACCCCCTCACGATCTGGTTCAATGAGGTCGAGTTGGCCACCATGGTCTGCTCTCCCAACGCCCTGGATGAGCTGGCCGCAGGTTTTCTTCTTAGTGAAGGCCTGGTCCGGCAAGCGTCCGACCTGATGGGGGTGGAA
>JAQVXF010000035.1 GCA_028709355.1 Syntrophomonas sp. | reverse complement strand
ACAAGGCATTACTGAGCGACTGGCAGCGACTGGGCGCCGACTGTTTTGACATCAGCATTTTGGAACAGCTCGAGCACCAGGAAGACAAGGATGACTACCGCGATGAGCTGGAATTGCTGAAGATGATCTGGATGGAGAGATTGGCGGAGCAAAACATCTCTCTTTATTGACATAAGCCGGAGATCGACCAGGTGGGAAAGGGGCGTTTTCATGTTCGATGAGACTGATTTCCGGGCCAAACCAGGCAACAAGTTGAACCTCACCAAAGTCAGTACTGATTATACCGCCGGATATGGATCCAAGGAAGAGGCCCAGCAACGCATCGAGAAGAATATCGAGAGGATGGCCCGGATACAGGACATACTATATGCGCAGGACAAGTATGCGGTGCTGATTATCATCCAGGCCATGGATGCGGCCGGTAAGGACGGGGTTATAAAACACGTCATGAGTGGTCTCAATCCCCAGGGGACCATGGTACATAGCTTCAAAGTCCCCTCCCCGGAGGAGTTGGACCATGATTACCTGTGGCGTTACAATAAGGCCCTGCCGGAACGGGGCCGAATTGGCATATTTAATCGTTCCTATTATGAGGATGTTCTGGTGGTGCGGGTTCACAATCTGGTTGAAAAACAACAACGGTTACCGGCTGAATTTATTAACGGGGACATCTGGAAACAGCGGCTCGAGGACATCAGAAATTTTGAGCGCTACCTGCATGGCAACGGGATGGTGATAATGAAATTTTACCTGCACGTATCAAAACAGGAACAGAAGCAACGCTTGCTGGCCCGCCTGGATGAACCCGACAAGAACTGGAAGTTCAACAGCGGCGACCTGCAGGAGAGGCAGCACTGGGAACAATATAGAGAGTATTATGAGGAGGCTATCGAAGCCACCGATAAAGATTATGCACCCTGGTATATAATCCCGGCGGACAAGAAATGGTTTGCCCGCTTGGCCATCTCCGAGATAATCGCGGATAACCTGGAGTCGTTGAAGCTCGAGTATCCGCAGTTGGGTGAGGAGCAGCTCAAGATGTTGTCTGTTTACCGCGACCAGCTGCTGGATGACTGAATCGGCAGCGCTGGAGAGGGAGTTGGAACCCTCCGGGTGATATCAATGTTGCCGATGGTATCAGTTTCTTCTGTTAAGGTTGTTCTTAAACGCCCATGACTAGTGGGAGGGTGATCACGAATGCAGCCATTTATCGAGGGTAGCCAGTATGATACTCCCGCCGGTCGCCGCCATGGGCTGGACCGCCTGGCCCGGAACACCAGGGGTTATTTCGTCGCCGGGGTCTTGAATATTATCAATCGAGCCCGCCAGGCAGCTAATCGAGGTCAATATGGTGATGAAGCCTGGGCCCGCTCTTCATTGGATATCCTGAGATGGATCGAGCACTGCGGAGGCCGTTTCCACTTGCGCGGCCTCGCTAATATTGGCGCTGATGAAGGGCCGGTGGTATTCATCAGCAACCACATGAGCACCCTGGAGACCTTAGTTTTCCCCTGCCTGATTGAACCCTACAAACACGTCACCTTTGTGGTCAAAGACAACCTGATCACCAATCCCTTC
Organism: Syntrophomonas sp.; assembly: GCA_028709355.1. Lineage (GTDB taxonomy): Bacteria > Bacillota > Syntrophomonadia > Syntrophomonadales > Syntrophomonadaceae > PHAA01. Next base: position 7,552 of record JAQVXF010000035.1, on the reverse strand, counting down.
TTCGGTCCGGTGATGCGCTCCCGAGATCCCATCGTGGTTACCCGCAACAATCCCAAAGAGGACTTCCGGATCGTTATGGACAAAGGCAAGCGCATGCTGGCCGCAGGATGGTCGGTCATCGTGTTCCCGCAGAGTACCCGCACCACCAGGTTCGAACCCCAACATTTCAACAGCCTGGGGATCAAGCTGGCCCGCGCCGCCCAAGCCCATGTGGTGCCGGTGGCGATCAAGACCGATTTCTGGGGGAATGGCCGCTTCATCAAGGATTTCGGTCCCCTCAACCGGGATTTGGACATTCATATGGCCTTCGGACCGCCGATAGCCATCAAAGGCAGCGGCGGGGAAGAGCTCCAGCAGGTGCTGGCATTCATCCAGGAACATTTGCAAGCCTGGTCCCAGCCCGTTTGAAGCCCGGACCTCGATACCTTTGGAAAAGCATATCAACAAATCCATCGGTTCACATGCCCAGCAACAAACACCCACTGTTGTTCATTCCTCTTATTTCCCTCTTTTTTTTTACCAGATGTCAAGCAGAGGAGTAGCGGTAATGGCTTGGCCTGATCAATTTTGGGCTGAACTTTCAGCTCGATCCTTGCTGGCGGCAGCTTTTACTCCATTGACCGTACTCCCCTCAGCTTAAGATAAGCGGCGCCGACATATATTTCCCAGGGGGCAACCAGGGCAGGCCGGTAATTTGCGGCAGTGACGTTTGGCGTGCTCGACGATCAAGGCATGAAACTCCCCGTAAACGTAGGTATCACGAGGCAAGACGGCTTCGATTGCCTGTCGCAGTTGGTCATAGCGAGATGGTACTTCTTCCCCCAAACGCTCCAATAAGCGGCGGGTGTAGGCATCGATCACAAAATAGGGCTGGTCCAGAGCATACAGCAGTATAGAATCGGCCGTCTCGGGGCCGACCCCCTTGATGGCCAGCAGCTGCCGGCGCAGGACGTCTCCCTCTAACTGCCGCACTCGATCGATATCATAATCGTACTGTTCGAACCAACTGGTAAGTTGCTTCAGGTACGCCGCCTTCTGGTTGAAATATCCGCAAGGTTTGATTATCCCGATCAAGTCCTCTAGGCTGACCGCGGTCACAAACTGGGGTGAAAGCCGCAACCCAAAATTCCGGATAGCTTTCTCCACGTTGTTCCAAGCCGTGTTCTGGGTGAGTATAGCCCCCACCATCATCTCATAGGGGGTCCGGGCCGGCCACCATCGGCGGGGACCATAAGCAGTCAGTAGAATATTGAAAATCTCCTCCGGCTCCAGTTTGAGTACACCTGCCACGATCCAGCCTCCCTTCCGGCGATCCACAGATTCATAATCACTGTCTGAGAACATGTTATTATATCGGTACAGCTAATTAAACCCTCTGTTTCGAGACGGTTGACAATAAGCTGGTATTGCCGCTAGATAGAGATATGCGAGCAAGATCCATTGACCAAGACGAAGACGACTGCATCCAGGGCTTGTCGATCCAGACCTGCAGCTGGTGCCCGCGCGAGTGCGGTATAGACCGCTCCCTGGGTGTCGGTTTCTGTGGTTGTCCGGATACCATCAAACTAGCCCGGGCGGCGCTGCATTATGGCGAAGAACCCTGTTTGAGCGGCAGCCGTGGCAGCGGCACCATATTCTTCAGCGGCTGCAACCTGCGCTGCTGTTTCTGCCAGAATTACCAGATCAGCAGTGGGGGATGGGGACAGGCCGTCTCTATTCCGGACCTGGCCAAGATATGCTTGGAATTACAGGCAAACGGGGCGCATAACCTAAACCTGGTGACCGCCACTCCTTATCTGCCGTGGGTTCTGCCGGCCTTGGATTCAATCCGGGATGAATTGCGTGTCCCGGTGGTCTACAACTGCAGCGGCTATGAAAAACTGGAGGTTGTCCAGACCTTGCAACCCTACGTGGATATCTTTCTTCCCGACATGAAATATATGAGCGATGAACTGGCCTGGAAGTATTCCCGCTGTCCTGATTATTTCAAGGCAGCCAGCCTGGCAGTGCAAGCTATGGTAGAGCAGACCGGAGAATTGCGATTCGATTCGGAAGGCATTCTGCAGAAGGGGACTATCATCAGGCATCTGGTTCTGCCTGGAGCCCGTCATGATTCAATAGATCTCATGGGTTGGATGGTTCGCAATCTGCCCAGAGAAGGATTCATCCTGAGCCTCATGAGCCAGTACACTCCGGTCCATCGAGCTTATCAACATGCAGAACTCAACCGCCGGCTCACCTCTTACGAATACGAATCGGTAGTCAGTGAGGCCCTGCGATTGGGTCTGGGCCCACTCTACATCCAGGACCGTGCCAGTGCTTCCCTGGAATACATCCCCCCGTTCAACCTGGAGGGCATCCCATCCTCGGCTGTGAATATTGAGGTCAGGGATAAAAGGTAACTTTGGCCGGAGGCGGGGTGATTTGATGACGGACAAGGCGGTTAAAGACGCGGGGACAGGGACTGAACCACATTTTCCGCCGAACTGGATTGAAGCGAGGCAGGCTGGGAAAAAGGTATCTTAGGGTTCTATTCTGGAGATCGCTTCTAGGTACATCAAGCCGGGGCGGCCTGTTTTTCCCTTGTGGGGATAAGAGATTCAAAACCTTACCTATATTATAATCTAGTCGCTTGCTAGGGTCGGAGAGCTACTTCTCAACTCGGAAGGGGTGCGAGGGATGAGATTCATCGGTAACATCATCTGGGTCATATTGGGAGGACTGCTGGGGGCCATAGCCTGGTCCCTGGCAGGGTTGCTCCTGTGCATCACTATCATCGGCATCCCATTCGGGCTGCAGTGTTTCAAAATTGCTGGATTTGTGCTCTGGCCTTTCGGCCGGGAGGTCATTGTGGGCAATTTCGGTGCCGGTGGTCTCATCTTCAACATTATTTGGCTCATCGTGTTGGGTTGGGAATTCGCCCTGGCCCACCTGACCATCGGCCTGATATTCTGCATCACCATCATCGGCATCCCTTTCGGACTACAGCATTTCAAGCTGGCAATGTTGGGACTTATTCCCTTCGGGGCGCAGATTAGACCGATCACCAGCTAAATCAGAACTGCTTCCCAACTGATTTGGAGATCAGTAATTGGCTAGGGATTGGTGATTATGCAAGGAGATAACCTATTGGTGAATGATGATATCGCCGGATTGAAATCTGCACAGAACCAAAGAGACTTAGTTCACAAGGTTACAGTACGCCGGCGCGGCGAATGCGAATCTTGTTCTGCGCTATGTTGCATTGCCCTTTACTTTCCTGGATCACAAGGCTTTCCAGCAGATAAGGAGGCCGGAGTCCCTTGCCCCAATTTATTATCTGATTTCCGATGTCGAGTCCATTCACAATTATACCCGCTCGGCCTGACGGCTTGCGTAGCTTATGACTGCTTCGGAGCGGGACAAATAGTCTCTCAAAAATATTCGGGCGGACAGGATTGGTCCAATAATCCGGGCAACTCCCGCCAGATATTTGCAGTGTTTCTTATCATGCACCAATTACAGGAGATGCTTTGCTACCTGGATGAAGCATTGACACTCGAGACGGCAGCACCCCTACACACCGATTTGGGCTCGATGATCGAGCATATAGAAACGCTGACCGCCGGCGACCCGGTTGGCCTGCTGGAATTCGATGTGGACAGAATGCGAGCCCAGGTCAGACCCCTGCTTATGAAAACCAGTAAACTCGTGCGCCAGGAAGCCGGTGGTGAAACCGACAACCACCCAAACTCCAACCACCGCTTCAGACCGCGCAGCAATCTGAGCGGCGCCGATCTCAGAGGTATGACCCTCCGAGGTTTGAACCTGAGATCAGCATGCCTGATCGCCGCGGATCTGAGAGATGCTGATTTAAGCGGAACTGATCTTCTGGGAGCAGACTTGCGCGATGCCGACATCAGAGGTGCGAATCTGGCCAGTAGTCTATTTGTCACCCTCATTCAACTGCGCCAGGCGAAAGGAGATGACCGCACCCTCATCCCCTCGCGCCTGGAACGACCGGGGCATTGGGCCCAATGATCGACAGCACTCCACCGACCTATGCCGGCCACAGCTGCGCAGGAGAAGCAGGTAGAGGGACAATATTATCCAGGGAATTCCTGCCCAGGCCTCGTCAGCGCCAGCGGGGTAGGGGAGACCCGCAAAGGTCATCCAGGTAAACCTAGAGTTTATGAAAGATAGGAGAGGTTACATGTGAGCAAGCCCCAATGGCTGTCTATCGCAATAACTGCAGTGATGACAGTATCGGTATGGTGCGGTACAGTGGCCACCATCGAGTATCCGATCATCGCCAACCCAGGAGGCAGTGGGATAAAAGGTGTGGGACAGAAGCTCGAATCTCTGTTCTCAATTACTTCTGAAACCCTCGAGCCAACCGACAACCCTCAACCGGTTCAAACACCTGCCCTGCAAACCAGCATTGTTCAAGCTATACCAGCTGCTTCCAGCGTCACCGTGAATGGAATCAGGGTTGCGTTTGAGGCTTATATTATCGACGGACGCACCTACTTCAAACTGCGGGATCTGGCCATGGCCCTGAATGGCAGCGGAAAGCAATTCGAGGTGACTTGGGATGGTGCTCGCAACGCCATCAATCTGCTCTCCGCCCAAACCTATTCGGTGAATGGTGGTGAGATGGTTTGGTCTGGCCACAGCGGCAATAAAAACGCGGTACTGTCTACCGCCAAGGTTTACATCGACGGCAGCCCAGCCACCCTAACCGCCTATATCATTGAAGGCCGCACCTACTTTAAATTGCGTGATTTGGGGCAGGCGATGAACTTCAGCGTCTCCTGGGACAGCTCCACCAATACCATCAACATAAACACGGCCGCAAACTACATTCCCGAATAGAGAGGGGATGAAGATAACTATGGGTCTCGGTCATGGCCGCAGCCATCATTAAATCAAATCCCTAAACTATTACCGTTTCATTTGCCCATTAACATTTTGACCGATACTATCAGCAAAAATGCCCCAAAAACTTTTTGCAAAACCTCGTTGGGCAAGCCCACGGCAATTTTGCCGCCGATCAAACCCCCCACCAAAAATCCGGCGATTATTAGCAGCGCTATCTTGACATTCACATAACCATGGGTGTAGTAGGTCCAGGCCGCCAGAATCCCGATCGGGGGTATCAACAACGCCAGGGTGGTTCCCTGGGCTTCCAACTGGCTCATCCCAAACATGAAGACCAGCGCTGGTACGATAACAATGCCACCGCCGATTCCCACCACACCGCTCAATATGCCAGCCAAAACTCCTAAAATGATGTAGGGCAGCATCACCGACATCAAATCACCTCGCTCGAACAAGTTCCACGGCTTTAAGTAACCTTTATTATAGCCATAAATTTGGTTTTATTGGGACTTAATCGGGTCCAAATCATTAGGCGGTGCCAGACTATGGCGCCAAAAGGGTGTTAGACCTATAATTGTGAGCTTGGGAAACTTTGCACTGCCAATCCAGTTAACAAATAACATACATTATGTCTACTTGTATGGGAATATATCCTGACTATCCTGATCCTGAAAACATTGATCCCTTAGAACCACAATGTGTTCTTAGGATATTTCGTCTTGAGATTGAACATCAACCCAAGTCGCCGCACAGGAAAATTTTTTTAGGGTTGATGGTTAATCGGGGGGAAAACCGCCACCATTCTAAATGCATCACCGCTGTCGAGAAATTGCATGCTTTTCTCAATCAATCCGGTCATATAAAGCTACCCATCAATGCATCAAAGCACAAAATCCAAGAATTTTAATCCAGAGGTCTCAGAATGGCCGCCTAAGACTTTGTAGGATGCAGAGGTAAGGGGGGTTTAAAATAAGTGCTCTGGGGACAATTCTCGAGGTGTAATCAATGCGAACATATGTACGCGCAGCAGATCTACTAATAAGAACCTCAGTATGGAACATTTCATGAGGCAAATCCAGACCCCGGGGTCAAGTCGTGTAACAGGGTTAAATAACTTGAACTAACCTGACATTTTATCAAACGTTATGAATAAGAAAAGCTACCAATAACGGAAAAGATAATCCTGCATTCCAAACCCTATGTTAATTAACAATCCAACACCAACAAATTTATCCGGGGGAGACCGGGGCGGTTCTTCAAACCAGCCATACTTAGTCATCTAGCTATCGCCTTTAGAAGCATACATTACTGTATCAGCCACGAATTGCCCATACATCGTTACAAGGTCATGTCTTAGGCTACATAAAGAAACCAGTAAAATAGCGCTTTGTAGTCTTTTTCCGGTCTCACAAAGCGCTTAATATATTAATGGTTGAAGCGGTGGGGGAGTAGGAATATAGCGGTTAACTAACAACAGATATCTTAGAATTCGGCTAAGGCCTGATGGATGGCTTGCTTCACATTGTCAGACGATTCTTTTGCATAATTGCTTTCCAGTACTTGCCTTGATTCCATGCCACCTATTTTTCCCAACGCCCAGGCAGCATACTCACGGATCATTTCATCCGGGTTTGTTAACGCAATCGCCAAATCTTTAACAAAAGCTTTATCTTTGGAATTTCCCATAGCAATGGCTGCGTTTCTCATAAAATAGCGTTTATCTTTGATGTAGTTATACATGATCGGCTTTATCCGGTTAGCATAAAACTCATCCGTCATATTGAGGATTGAGGGAAGGGTGATATCCGCTGCGATTTGCTCAATGTAACGGTCAACCGACTTGGGTGCCTTTAATTTCTTATGGTTGAGGGGACAAACATCTTGGCATATATCACAGCCATGGATCTTGCAACCAATCGGTTCCCTAAATTCATAAGGAATAAATGAAGAAATGGAGTCTCTTCCATCCTGAGTCATCCAGTTATGAAATGCAATACATCTCTTAGGATCAAGTTCAAATGGCGCCGTAATCGCCTGAGTAGGACAGGCATTCATGCACAGTTCACACTTGGGGGGGCATTTACTTACCATGGTAGGTTGGTCGTAATCCAATTCCTTATCTACGACAATGGTATGGATGATGACGTATGAACCAGCATCGTCGGAAAATGCAAAGTTGTTCTTGCCAAACGTTGCCACGCCAGCCTGGGCAGCTGCCCATCTGGCGGGAATACCGATGCCTGAATCTACCGTGCAGCCATTATTAGCTAAATAGTCTTTCATCAATTGTAGTCGGGAATGGGCCAGCATTCCGGGTTGTGGCCCATAACACCTAGCCATGTAGGCTTTTCCGATCATTTTTTTGAGTTCTTCCGGATAATCATTCTGAAAATAATCTAATATCAGGACAATGACGGATTTAGCTTCCGGCATGAATTTTTTCGGCATGGCTCCCAATACCGGATTGGTGGTAGTGTAGTTCAAAATATCAAACTTGTCACCACGTGCCAGCACTTTTTCCACGTACTCCGGGAAGCCGTCGGCCGAAGTTATTCCGACTTTACTGTAACCGATATTAAGGCCATATTCTTTGATATCCTTTGAATTCATAAGCCACTTCTCCCAATACATATTTGCATGTGTGTATATACACGCGTGCATATACACATAGTAACTTGCCACAGTAGTTCTG
>JAQVXF010000034.1 GCA_028709355.1 Syntrophomonas sp. | reverse complement strand
AAATGGACATAGTGGTATTGGTCATAGCTCTGCTGTTTATCCTGGTGGGGATCGCGGGCACATTTTTACCAGTCCTGCCGGGGGCAGCGATGATTTTCGTGGCCATCGCCGCCTATGGATGGTATGAGGGTTTCCAGGCCATCAACACCAGTTACCTGATGATCGTAGGTGGTCTAACCCTGTTATCGATGCTGGTCGACTATTTGTCCACCTACTTGGGGGCCAGGTACTTCGATTCCAGCCGCTTGGGGATGTGGGGGGCGGTACTGGGCAGTGTGGTAGGCCTGTTTCTATTCCCTCCCCTGGGTATCATCGTCTGTCCCTGGCTGGGAGCAATCGGGGGGGAGTTGATCCAGGGCCACGACCTGCGCAGGGCCATGAAATCCGGCATGGGCGCGGTAATCGGACTATTTTCAGGCATCGCCTTCAAAGTCGCCATCGGGGTAGGCATGCTGGTATCCTTCCTGGCCCTCGTCTTCTGATTGCAGGGTCCTATTTTATATGATAATGTTTCTGAGTCAACGCGACTTTAATACGGGGGGTATATGATTTGGACAGGGAAGAGATCTTCAGAATCGTCGAAGCCGAGAATGTAAAGTTTATCCGTCTTCAGTTCACCGATATCCTGGGTGTATTCAAGAGTATATCCATAACCGTCGATCAACTCAACAAAGCCCTGGACGGGGAGTTGATGTTCGATGGTTCATCCATCGAGGGATTTGTCCGCATTGAAGAATCGGACATGTACCTGCGCCCGGACCTGGACACCTTTCTGGTCCTGCCCTGGTCCAGCCCTACCTCGACCAGCAAGATGGCCCGCCTGATCTGCGATGTTTTTGATCCCGACGGCAATCCTTTCGCCGGTTGCCCCCGCCATGCTCTGGCCCGGGTCTTGGCAGAAGCCAAAGCTCTGGGATATACCATGCAGGTCGGTCCGGAACCGGAGTTTTTCCTGTTCCAGGTCAACGAGGACGGCACCCCCAGCCTGAAGACCCATGATAAGGCCAGTTACTTCGATCTGCCCCCGGTGGATAAAGGCGAGGAAGCCCGCCGTGATATGGTGGAGACCCTGCAGAGCATAGGTTTTGAGATCGAGGCCGCCCATCATGAGGTCGCCCCGGGACAGCATGAGATCGACTTTAAGTATATGGAAGCCCTGAAGACAGCCGATAATATAATGACCTTCCGGATCGTGGTCCGCACAGTGGCCCAACGCCATGGACTGCACGCCACTTTCATGCCCAAACCGGTTTTCGGCATCAGCGGATCGGGCATGCACATGCATATATCCTTGTTCGAGGGTGACCACAACGCCTTCTATGATCCCAGTCAGGAAGATGGGCTCAGTGAAGCCTGCCGCCACTTTATCGCCGGCATCCTCAAACACGCCCCGGCTATCGCGGCTATCACCGGACCCACCGTGAATTCCTACAAGAGATTGGTACCCGGCTATGAAGCACCGGTCTATATCGCCTGGTCCTATCGCAACCGCAGTCCCTTGATCCGCATCCCCGCCAAACGCGGCCTCAGTACCCGGTTGGAAGTTCGCAGTCCCGACCCCACCTGCAATCCCTACCTGGGTATGGCGGTCCTGTTGAAGGCCGGCTTGGAAGGCATCCGCCAGAAGCTGGCGCCTCCCCCTTCGGTAGAGCAGAACATATATGAGATGGATCTGGCCAGCCGTATCGAACAAGGCATCTCATCACTGCCGGAGAACCTTTTCGAGGCAGTCAAGGAACTGCGCCACGACCGGCTCATGCAGGAGGCCTTGGGGGAACACATCTATTCTCGTTTCATAAAGGCCAAGACCCAGGAATGGGAGAATTACAGTTCCCGGGTCTACGATTGGGAATTGAACGAATACCTGGAGAAATTCTAGACGCTTGATTTAGGTGCCGGTAAAGAAAAAGCCACCCGGACAGCCGTGCTGGCGGTCGGGGTGGCTTTATGGCGTCAAGTGTCTTACATATGGCGCAACAAGCCAGTCACCTTGCCCAGGATGGCCACCTGGGGGGAGATTATCGGCTGCATGGCGCTGTTCTCGGGTTTCAACTCGATGTAACCGTCCCGCCGGTAAAAGCGTTTGACGGTCGCCTCGTCTTCCAGCATGGCTACCACGATCTCACCATTGGCCGCATCTGCCTGCTCGCGCACGATCAGGTAGTCACCATCGAAGATGCCCGCCTCGATCATACTTTCCCCCTGCACCTTCAAGATGTAGTGGTTGCCGGTTCCAACGAATTCCACCGGCAGGGGATAATAGCTCTCGATATTCTCGCTGGCCAGGATAGGGGTTCCCGCCGCCACTCGCCCGACCACCGGCAGGGAGATTGTAGTCAATTCGGCAGACGGTTCTCTGTTTACCGGGATGATGGCTCGTGGTTTGGTGGGATCTTTTCTGATGTAGCCCTTCTCCTCCAGCTGAACCAGGTGGGCATGGACGGTGGAACTGGATTTCAACCCTACCGCCTCGCCGATCTCCCGGACAGATGGAGGATAGCCTTTGGTCTTTATGCGGTCCTGGATGAATTCCAGGATGAGTCGCTGCCGTTGATTGAGCGGAGAAGAACCCGACATATAATAGCCTCCCACCATTTTTGTTAAATTATAGCACAGTCCTGGGGAGCTTGAAAACAAGTGTTCGCAATTTATTGTCCCGGGCGGAGCAACTCAATCCTGGTCCTCATACGCTTGGCTCAGCAGCTGCACCGGGTGCACCAGGCGGGCATGTAATCCCTGCCGGCTGACCCCATGGCGGAGCTGCATCATACAGCTGGGACAGCAGGTGGCGACCAGGTCAGCTCCGGTGGCACCAATATTCTCCATCTTCTTGTCTAAAATCTGCATGGAGAGGTCATAGTGGGTGAGGCTGAAGGTACCGGAACCGCCGCAGCAACGATTGGCGTCTTTCATCTCCACCAGCTCCACCCCCGGTATACGGCGCAGTAATTCCCGCGGTTCATCCTTTATGCCCTGGGCATTGGCCAAGTGACAAGGATCATGATAGGTGACCCTCACCCTGGGGGCCTTATCATTGGCCGGCGGATGGATATCCAGTACATGGATCAGGAAATAGGTCAGGTCCATGACTTTGGCAGAGAAAGCCCGAGCCTGCTCCCGGTACTCGGTCGTCCCCAGCAACAGTTCCATATTCTTAACTGCCAGAGCCGAGGAACAGGAGGCACAGTCGGTTATTATATAGTCAAAATCATACTTCTGGAATGCCTCGATATTATCTATGGCCAGCCGCTGGGCGGTGCTCATCTTGCCATTGGCAATCTGGGGAAGTCCGCAACATTTTGTGCCCGGGGGTATGACAACCTCGCATCCGTTGCGGGTAAGCACAGCGACCGTGGCCTTGGCTACTTCTGGGTTCAAGAGATCGGTGGCGCAACCCAGGAAATAGCCCACCGTGAACTTCTTTTTGCCGATGGCCGGACTGACTGCCGGCAACTGGCTGCGAGCCGAACGCCAGGGAATATCGGTCAATATCTTTTCCGCCTTGGGCATATCGCCCGGCAAAAGTTTGGTCAGGCCCAACTTTCGGCCCAGGGACTGGGCACCGCTGGCCTGGGCTCCCCAGATCATCCGCACCACGTTTTTTAGGTAGGCGGGGTTGGTCCACATGGTGTCGAAGATCAGGTCCTTGGCCAGGTTAGGATTGTGTTCGTAAATATAGGAGCGGGCGGCCGCATTCAACTCATGGATGTCGATACCGGAGGGGCAGTTGACACTGCAGGTCTCGCACATCAAGCAATTGGTCAGGTGATCGTAGACCTTCTGTTCGGGGGCCACGATGCCGTCCCGGAGCATCTGCACCATAAACACATGACCGCGGGGGGCTACGGTCTCGTTGCCAATCTCACTGAATACCGGACAGACGCTGCGGCATTTGCCGCAGCGTACGCATTTCATCAATTGCTCCTTGACCGGAGGCAGTTCTTTGAATTCCATTGATCAATATCTCCTCAAAACTTAAGCGACGCTTACAACACAGGCTAGATCAGTTTGCCCGGGTTCATTATACCCTTGGGATCGAACGCCTGTTTGGTCTTCAGCATATATTCATGAGCCAGGCCGTGCTCCAGTGGTGCATATCGCCGGCGCACCGCGCCCACCCCGTGCTCGCCGGTGGTGGTGCCTTCCATCTCGATCGCCAGCAGGTGGATCTCGTCCACCAGTTGCAGTACTTTCTCCACCTCTTCGGGATTTTCGGGATTGATGACTGGGGCGGTATGAACATTGCCGTCTCCGATATGACCATAATTGACTACCTGGATACCATATTTACGCCCCAGCTCGCGTATGGCCCGCAGGACGTCAGCCACCCGGGACAGGGGCACGCTGATGTCCTCGCCGGCGAAGATGCGGCTGCCATCGGGTCTAACCCGGGAAGCGGCTGCTGCAGTGACACTGCGCCCCTCCCACAATTTAGCCATCCTTTGGGGATCGGTGGACCATTCCACCGAACGGGCTCGCTTGCCTGCCATCTCCCTGATCACATTGCCTTCGAATTCCACACTGGGAGGATTGCCATCTACCTCGAATAGCAATATGGCTTCCGCGTCTGGTAACTGGATGTGGGGCTTAAACTCATTGACCGCCTTGATGGCCGAACCATCAAGGATCTCTATGCCGGAGGGCAGAATACCGGCCTGGTAGACATCCAGTACCGTGGCCGGGGCGTCGTCCAGGTTATCGAAAACCGCCAACGCTATGCCACGGGCCCGGGGCTTGGGGAAACAGCGCAGGCGGATCTTGGTGATCACCCCCAGCACTCCTTCCGAACCTACCATCAGTTTGGTCAGGTTGAGGCCGGATACATTCTTTATGGCCCGGGATTTCATACCCCCGGTGATCATAACGTCACCATTGGGTACCACTACCTCTAAACCCAGCACATATTGTTCCGTGGTGCCATACTTGACCGCCCGCAATCCGGAGGCATTATTGGCTACCATGCCTCCTATAGTACACATCAGGCTGCTGCCGGGATCGGGGGGGAAGAACAGGTTGTACTTGGCCAGTTCGTTGTTGAGTTCGGCATGGATGACCCCGGGACGCACCACCACCTGCATGTTCTTCTGGTCTATGTCCACGATCTGGTTCCATTGGGACAAGTCCAGCACGATACCACCTTCCACCGCCACACAGCCGCCGGTCTCACCGGTGCCGGCGCCGCGGGGGATGACATTGACATGGTTGGCCCAGGCGAAACGCAGTATCTGCTGGACATCCTCGGTAGATTTAGGAAACACCACCGCATAGGGGGAGGTGCTTTCCAACTTGGTCAAAAAGGAGCTGTCATAGGAATAGTACATTAAATCAAGCTCATCACTCAGCAGCCGGTCGGGGCCGAACATTTTAAGCAGCTCTTTCTGTATGGTCAACTTATCCAAAGCTATCACTCTCCTGCCAGATGAAGATGGGCCGGGTGTCCAGCCCGTGCCTATTATATCACAAGAGCCTGGCGGGCTGGAGTATACAATCGAGCCCCCAAGATAATTTGATTTTCTGGAGGATGAGCAATAAACTAATATTTGGAGTGAATTCAAATCCCAGCCCGAACAGGAGCTTTATCGTGAAATTGGAACTAGCATATGGGAAAACCCACCTGCCGGTGGAAGTGGACCCGCAACAACTGCTGGCCGTCCTCCAACCGCTGCCCATGCCCCAGGCGGGGGAGGGCACGGCTATGGTGGTTGATGCCCTGCGGCAGCCGCTTGGCACTGAGCGGCTGGAGGCTATTATCAACCGCAAACAAGCCCGCCGGGCAGTCATCATTGTCAACGACATCACCCGGCCTACCCCTTATGAGGCCATACTGCCGCCGTTGCTGGCAGAGATAGAGGCTGCCGGGATAAGCTCCGCCGCCATCACTCTGATCATAGCTACCGGCATCCATCGCCCCCACACCGAGGCCGACAATAAAGCCGTGTTCGGTGAGGACATCTGCCGCACCTACCATCTGGTCAACCATAACCCGGATGATAATTTGGCCTCCCTGGGCCCGTTATCCAACGGGCTGGAACTGGTCATCAATCGCGGCGCTGCTGAAGCCGACCTGCTGGTTACCACTGGGGTGGTGGGGCTGCATTACTTCGCCGGTTACTCCGGCGGACGCAAGTCCATTCTGCCCGGGATCGCCTCCCGGGCAGTGATTGAGGCCAATCATAAGATGATGTCCGATCCCCGTGCCTGCCTGGGCAACTACCAGGATAATCCGGTCAGCGACCTGATGCTGGAAGCCGCTCAGCGAGCGGGAGTTGATTTCATACTCAATGTAGTCACCGGTGCCCAGCACGACATCGCTTTCTGCGCCGCCGGGGATGTCCAACAAGCCTGGCTGGCAGCGGTCAAATTCTGCGAGCAGATGACTACCATTCCCATCCAAGCCAAAGCGGACGTGGTCTTGGCCAGTTGTGGCGGATATCCCAAGGACATCAACATGTACCAGGCCCAGAAGGCTCTGGATGCGGCCGCGCTGGCGGTAAAACCAGGCGGCACGATCATTCTAGCGGCAGAATGCCGGGAAGGATTGGGGGAGGAAGTCTTCGCCGATTGGATGGAACAAGCTGCTTGTCGGCAAGACATTGTGGACCGCTTCCATCGCCATTTCCAACTGGGAGGGCACAAGGCCTATGCTATCTGCCGAACCTTGGACCAGGCGGATATCATCCTGGTCAGCAGCATGCCTCCCGACCAGGTGCGCGGACTATTCATGAGTCCGGCTCCCAGCCTGGACGACGCGCTGCGGCAGGCCCTTGAGAGGTATGGGAACGGGGCGACCATCCTGGTCATGCCGGAGGCTTCGAAACTGGCAGTAAAAGCTACTGGCTTCGAATAGCCCGGCCCCGCCAATATTGACAATAAATTTCGAAGGAGACTCGCATGTATCAGGACTTGCTCATGCTGCTGCCCCCCCGCAGCGTTGTTTTCGATGAACCCATGGCCAATCACACCACCTTTAAAATTGGGGGACCAGTGGACGCTCTGGTTATCCCCCAATCCATCTACGAACTGAAGACTACCCTGGAGTATTGCGCCGCCAAGCAAGTACCGTGGCTGGTCTTCGGAGCGGGCAGCAACCTGTTGGTGCGCGATAAGGGTATCCGCGGGGTGGCTATCCAGATCACTCAGCTCAATTCGATCCAAATCTGCGGCCAAAAGGTCTATGCCGAGGCGGGGGTGATGCTGTCGGAACTGGCTTATGCAGCTGCCTCTTTCAACCTGTCCGGCCTGGAATTCGCGGAAGGCATTCCCGGCAGCTTGGGCGGGGCGATCGTGATGAACGCCGGGGCCTTTGACGGGGAGATGGGTAAAGTGGTTTCCGAGGTGGAAGCTATCACCCCTACCGGTGAGCACAAAGTATTGAGCCGCAGTCAGGTCGGTTTTGGCTACCGGCAGAGTGTGTTCCAGCACAACGACTACGTGGTGGTGGCTGCCCGCCTGGTTCTAAAAGATGATGAAGAGCCGGCCATCGTGGCCAGGATGAAAGCCTATGCCGCACGCCGCTGGGAGAAACAACCACTGGAATACCCTAGTGCGGGAAGTGTTTTCCGGCGACCACCGGGACATTTCGTAGGGCCGATGATCGAAGCCCTGGGTATGAAAGGTTACTCCATCGGCGGAGCCCAGGTGTCTACCAAACACGCCGGATTCATTATCAACAACGGCGGGGCTACTGCCGAAGAT
Organism: Syntrophomonas sp.; assembly: GCA_028709355.1. Taxonomy (GTDB): domain Bacteria; phylum Bacillota; class Syntrophomonadia; order Syntrophomonadales; family Syntrophomonadaceae; genus PHAA01. The sequence continues at coordinate 1,596 of JAQVXF010000034.1, read as the reverse complement.
GTGCTGCAGCTCATCGCCCTAATCCAGGAAAAGGTAGCCGACCAATATGGTATCAATTTGCAGTCGGAAATTCGAGTATTAGGAGAACCATAACCATGCTCAATACCTCCTGCTCCGACAGCATCATCCTAGCCACCCTGAATGCCACTTATATGCATACCTCTCTGGCTTTGAGAGCTTTGCTGGCCTACACTCAGCCCCGCACCAGACGCGATTTGCGCATCATGGAATTCACTATCAATCAGACCTCGACTGACGTCATGGCCGCTTTATACCGGGAGCGACCGGGTGTGCTGGCTTTTTCCTGTTATATCTGGAATATCGAGACCATTTCGAAGCTGGTTGACGATTATAAGAAAGCTGCCCCAGAGACGGTGATCATCCTGGGGGGGCCTGAGGTTTCCTCTGATGCCGCCCAGGTGCTGGCCCAAAATCAGGGAGTAGATTTCATCGTCCGTGGGGAGGGGGAAGCTACTCTGGCGGAATTGGTAGCCGCCCTGGATGGTGAGATGCCTCTGGACTGCGTTCTGGGGATCACATACCGGGAACCGGACGGAAATATCAAGTCCAATCCCTCCCGGCCAGTACTCTTATCATTGGAATACTTGCCCTACCCTTATGACCATGGTACAGATGGACTTACCGGGAGACTAATCTATTACGAGAGTTCACGGGGTTGCCCCTTCACTTGCAGTTATTGCCTGTCGGCTGCCTCCCCTGGTGTTCGCACCCTTTCATTGGAGCGGGTCAAGTCTGATTTGGACCGGATTTTACGGTTACCGGTGCGGGAGGTAAAACTAGTGGACCGTACCTTCAACCTGGATGAAAAAAGGGCCCGGGCTATTATGGAACACATCCTGGCTGTTGCTGGTAACAGCCAGGTTCACCTGGAGATCGATGCGGGTTTACTCTCTGATGCCATGCTGGATTTCCTGGTCAGCATACCAGCCGGACGTTTCAATTTTGAGATAGGGGTGCAGTCCACCCACCCACCAACTTTGCAGGCAGTCCGGCGCAAACAGAACTGGAAGCGCCTCAGCGAGAACATATCGCGTCTGGTCGAGTCCGGCAAGATCCATATCCACCTGGACCTTATCGCCGGCTTGCCAGGGGAAGACCTGGCCAGCTTCAAGAAATCCTTTAACATGGTATATAACCTTCGCCCCCACCTGCTGCAACTGGGTTTCTTAAAGATATTGAAAGGTTCGCCCCTGGCCCAGGAATGCCAGAGCCTGAGCTATGCCTGGCAATCCCATCCTCCCTACCAGATCATATCCAATCCCCACTTGACTTATGAGGATGTCCTGACCTTGACCAGGATGGAACAACTGCTGGACTGGTACTATAACTCAGGGCAGATGGCAACCACGGTTGAGTATATCGCCACCCACATCTACCAGCACCGGCCGGCTGACTTCTACCAGGATTTGGCCGGCTACTGGGAGCACCACGGCTGGTGGGGCAGGGGGCAAAGCCAGGAAGCTCTCTATACCTATCTGAGCAGATTTATCGATGATGAGCACCACCTTCATCTGGCCCCGATCCAAGAGCTTCTCAAGTACGATTACTTGCTCAAGCATCATCGTTATACCCTTC
>JAQVXF010000033.1 GCA_028709355.1 Syntrophomonas sp. | reverse complement strand
CCTTTCGCCGATCATCGCCAAGGGTTGATCCGCACCTATCAACAGTGTCTGGCTGCGCGAAGCGAATCCGGTGTATTTGCGGGTCTGCCGGCGTCCGGATGCCAGACCCCGCAAGACCGCGGCGATAGCTTCGATATGCTGGGGGGTGGTCCCACAGCAACCCCCGATTAGATTGGCCCCAGCATCCTTGAGCCGCAAGGCATGCTCGGCCATCTCTTCAGGGAGGTCCGGAAACACGGTTTTGTCTCCAACCAGGCGAGGTAAACCAGCATTGGGTTCCACCGAGATGAAGCCCTGGCTATGCCTGGCCATGATGTCTATGATCGGCAGCAACTCCATCGCTCCCCCGGAACAATTGGCCCCCATAGCCAGGGGTTGGAGTGCGCCCAGGATAACCACCGCGGTAAAAGGATCAGTTCCAGTCATGGTCCTGCCCCCTGGTTCAAATGTCAGGTGGACTATAACCGGCAGGCGGGTTTCTTGTTGGGCCGCAATGAGGGCCGCCCTCAGCTCCCCGATATCGGTCATGGTCTCAATCGAGAGCAGGTCGGCGCCAGCCCTTTCCAAAGCTTTAGCCTGCTGGGCAAATACCCCGTACAGGTCATCGAAGTCAACATTGCCCATCGGCCGCAGCAAACGGCCGGTAGGACCGATACATCCTGCTACCAAAGCTTTGCTTTTGGAAGCTGCCCGGGCCAGTCGGACCGCTTCGCCATTTATGTCTTCGACCCGGCCCTCCAAACCGTATTCAGCCAGCTTCAAACGGTTGCCGCCGAAGGTGTTGGTTTCGATGATATCTGCGCCAGCCTCCACGTAATGCTGATGAATCTCCTGCAGGATCTGGGGATTATCGACTCCAAAAAGTTCCGGGCATTGGCCTGGCATCATCCCCCGTTGCTGCAACATGGTACCCATGGCACCATCCAACACCAGTATCCGCTCCCGCAATAATCCTTCCAAGTCTTTAAACATACAACCTCTCCTGTTCTTTCGATATATGAAAAGCCCTCTTCCAAATTAAAAGAGGGCTTCATTTGTATCTCCCCTCTTATCTTCCAGGAATTGATCCTGCAGGATTTGGCACCGTACGCTGAAGTCGGTTGCCGGGTTTCATCGGGCCCGTCCCTCCACCACTCTGGATAAGAGTCTATTCGCTTATATCTATACCCCTAGTATAGTATCATTTCTTAAAACTGCTGTCACTCAATTTTTGGAGCCGCGGGACGACTGTGCAGTTCAATCCTTCGGCCCCGGTGCGGCGTCGCCCGCAACGGTTTCTTCCGCAGCTGGGCCATTGGCCTCTGTGCCCGCTTTCCCTTCCCCTTTACCAACCTGATCGCTCTTCTCGGTCTCCTTGACCGTATCTTCAATGCTGTTGATAACCTCCTGGAAGTCCCTCTTATAGCCTGCAGTAGCCTTCTTAAATTCGTTCATGCTCTTGCCGATCGCTTTGGCTACCTCCGGTAATTTTCCGGGTCCCACCACGATCAATGCCACCACTAATATAAGGCCCACTTCCCATGGTCCCAGATTAAGCATACAAACCTCCTCGCCGATCAAGCCGCCTCATATTTCTATCAGCTATGATTGTACCTTTATTGCGGCGCAAATGGCAATGTATTTGGCTTACATTTCTCCTCGGGACTCCTTCCCCGTTTATGCAGGATCCGAGCAGGATATTTACAATATTTGGAGAATTAATATGATATGCGCTTTGGGAGGGGGCCTGCCTTTATGTTATCGATCGTCAATACCATGGTGCTCACCGGGGTTGAAGCCCGAGCCGTACAAGTGGAAGTAGACATCCAGAATGGCCTGCCGGCGTTTGAGATAGTCGGGCTGGCTTCAGCCGCCATCAAAGAAGCCCGGGAGAGGACCAGATCCGCTATCAAAAACTCCGGATATGAGTTTCCCAACCGCAAGATCATCGTCAACCTGGCCCCGGCTGATTTGAAGAAGGAGGGCAGTCATTTCGATTTGGCGGTGGCGGTTGGGATCCTCATCGCGGCCGGGCAGCTGAACTGCGGACTGCCGCCTACCTTCTTCCTGGCCGGAGAACTCTCCCTCAACGGAGCTGTCAAGGCGGTCCCGGGGATCCTGCCCATGGCCCTGGAGCTGCAATCGTCTTTCCCTGGAGCTTGCTTGGTTTTACCAGCCGGCAACAACCTGGAAGCAGCCATGGTCCATGAAGTAACCTCGTATAGGATCGCGCATCTCAAGGAATTGTGCGCTTTTGTCAACGATGACCGTCCACTCCGACCAGTTTCGATGGAGGATTATGATGAAAATCGGGCTCACTTGGAACCACCCGACTTCGCTGAGGTCAAGGGACAAGCTCACGCCAAGCGAGCCTTGCAGATAGCAGCCGCAGGCCTGCACAACGTATTGATGATCGGCCCTCCCGGTGGCGGCAAAACCATGCTGGCCGGGCGTTTGCCGAGCATCATGCCGGATATGAGCCGTCAGGAGATATTGGAGACCACCCGGATCTATTCAGTGGCCAACCTGCTCGACAGTAACCATCCCCTCATCATTACCCGGCCGTTTCGAACCCCCCACAAGAATGCCTCTGCGGCCAGCGTCATCGGCGGGGGACGCATCCCCCGCCCCGGCGAGATCAGTCTGGCCCAGAATGGGGTGCTCTTTCTAGACGAATTGCCCGAGTTCAGCCGTGACTTATTGGAATCTCTGCGTCAGCCCCTGGAAGACAGAGTGGTCACCATCGCTCGAGCCCAATCCACGGTGACCTATCCGGCTGATTTCTCGCTGATAGCCAGTATGAATCCCTGCCCCTGCGGCAACTTCGGCTCTGAGCAGGAATGTCGCTGTACCCCGCTGCAGATTCATAAGTACCTGAGCAAGATCTCCGGACCTCTGCTGGACAGACTGGATCTGCATGTGGAGGTGCCCCGAATCAAATATGTGGAACTGACAGAAGTGCGAAATTCGGAAAGTTCGAGGGACATGAGGGTGAGGGTGGACCAAGCTCGGGAAGTCCAACACCATCGCTTGGCCGGATATCCATTCTGTTTCAACTCCCGCATGAACACCCGGGCAACCCGCCGTTATTGCGCCCTGGACCGCGAATCCCAACAAATGCTTAAACATGCCTTTGATCGGTTTGGCATGAGCGCTCGGTCTTACGAGCGGGTGGTCAAAGTCGCTCGCACCATCGCTGACCTGGAGAGAGAAGAAAATATAATGGTAGAGCATGTGGCGGAGGCTATCCAATTTCGCAGCCTGGATCGCAAGTACTGGCACAGCCCCTGATCTTTATTAGGGCCTTTATTAACTGCTCGCAAAGATGGCTTCAAAACCTTTGTCGTTGACCACCCGGATGCAAGCTTCCACAACCGCCGGATCATATAGGCGGCCGGCATTTTTCTGGATCTCATCCAAGGCCCGGTCAATCCCCAGCGAGGCCCGATAAGGCCGATGGGAAGCCATAGCTTCAAATACATCCGCCACCGCTATAATCCGTGCCGGCATGAGGATATCTTCACCTTTCAAGCCCATCGGATAACCGGTTCCATCCACCCGTTCGTGATGCTGCATTATTATGTCGGCGATAGGAGCGTCAAATGGAATACTCTTCAGGATATCGTAGCCGGCTGAGGGGTGAGTCTTGATAAAGAGATACTCGATCTCGGACAGTCTCCCCGGTTGACTGAGGATATCCAGAGGAACGTATAGCTTGCCTATATCGTGGAGAGTACCGGCTATCCTGATATCATCGATAGTTTTTTCTGGAAGCCCCATTTCCCTGGCTATTTCACAGGCCAGGGTAGCCACTCGATGCTGATGACCGGCAGTGTACTGGTCTCTCTTTTCGGTGGTCACCGCCAGGGCATTGACGGTCCCGGTAAAGATGGCTTCTAATCTTTCATGGCTACTGATGAGGTCTTCCTCAGCTTGCTTGCGATCCGAGATGTCCCGGACCGACTCTATGGCACCGACGACTTCGCCCTTGGTGTTGTACAGGGGAGCGGCGCGGCCCCACAGTATTCGCTGGGTGCCCTTCAACATGCCGGTCTTGGTCTCGGTATAAAGGACGTCCCCATCCCGGCGCACATATACATACTCTTTGTCGAAATGGACGTTATCGTCAACTATCATATCTACCAGGATGGGCCGCCGAATACCGTAGAAAGGCAAAGCATATTCATAATTATCCCGGCCCACCATACTCGAAGAAGGAAAACCGGTCAACTCCACCATCTCCCGGTTCCAGTAGAGCACCCGGCCCGCCTTGTCGATGACCAGGGTGGCATCCGGCAAGGATTCGATGATATCTGCCATCCGCCGCTGGGACTCCCGCAATTCGGCTTCGGCCAGCTTTCGTTCAGTGATGTCCTCCACTAAAAGTATTTCGCCGGCGATCTGGCGTTCCTGATAAAAAGGTGCAGTCCGGCAGATGATTACGAATTCGCTGCCATCCCTCCCGCTTATGGGCATCTCCCAAGTCCGTTCCTGGCCTGCCTCGATCTGTACCCTTATCCTGTCCCGGATCCTTTTCTTATGGCGTTCCAGGGCCAGGCCGCTGATATTCATGTTGTACAGTACCTCGTCCGGGTAATCGAGTAAGTCTTTGAACTTTTGGTTCATGAACTTAATCTGGCCTTCAGCATCATAGACGCAGAACATACCATTGACCTTGGCGAGAACTTCCGCCAGGGTTTCGAGGGTGATCTCATGCTCGGCTTTTCCAGAGCGGTTGGGAATATCGTCCTCCCCAGTCGCCATCGCCACAACCTCCTATCCATAAAACACAATCTTCGCCAAGCCGCTGCCCGTATGTCTACACTTTACCATTAAAACTGAAGCTGTTGTTCCGAAAAATTCTAACGCAAGCCTCGACTACCAAGGGATCGTATAGCCGGCCTGCATTACCCTGGATCTCTTCCATGGCTTGATCGACGGTCATAGCGGGGCGATAGGGACGGTGGGAAACCATAGCTTCGACTACGTCAGCAACCGCCAGGACTTTCGCCAACCCCAGGATATCCTTTCCCTCCAATCCCCTCGGGTAACCTGATCCATCCAACCTCTCATGATGCTGCAGGACAATCTCGGCGATGGGTGCTTCAAAGGGAATTATTTTGAGAATATCATAACCGGCCGCCGGGTGCGTTTTAATGAACAGGTACTCGATATCCGTCAAGGGCCCGGTTTGGTTCAAGATGTCCACGGGGACGTACAGTTTGCCGATGTCATGAATGGTACCAGCTATATGGAGGGGTTCTATCTCTTCCTCGGTCAATCCCATCTCCCTGGCGACAGCACAGGCTAGAGAAGGGACTCGCTGCTGATGCCCGGCCGTATATTGGTCGCGTTTTTCAGTCATCACCGCCAGCGCTTTAACAGTCCCTTCAAAAATCGCTTCCAATTTGGCGTGGCTCTTGACTAAATCCGCTTCGAACTCAGTTCGACTGGTGATATCCCGGACCGATTCGATCGCCCCGACGATGTCTCCGCTGGTATTGAAGAGGGGTGCGGCTCTTCCCCATAATATCCGCTGTTTACCCTGTAACTGGCCGGTTTTGGTCTCGGTATAGAGGACATTTCCTTCCCTTTTGACATACACGTACTCATTGGTGAAACGCAGGTTCTCATCAATTATCATGTCGATCAAAATAGGACGGCGAACATTGTAGAAAGGCAGGGCATATTCATAATTTCCCTTGCCGACCATGCTGGAACTTGGAAAACCAGTTATCTGGACCATCTCCCGGTTCCAATACAAAACCCTGCCCTGCCGGTCGATGACCAGAGTAGGGTCGGGCAGGGATTCAATTATATCGGCGGTGAAGCGCTGGGATTCCCGCAGTTCATCGGCGGACTGTTTAGTTTCGGTGATGTCCTCGAACGTCACCACCTCAGCCACCACCTGCTGCTGGTCCAAGAGGGGTGCCGTCCTGGTGATCACATACAACTCCCTGCCATCCCGACCCCGCAGGGGCATTTCCGAGACGCGTTCCTCGCCCAGGGGCAGCTTGGACCGCAGGACTTCCCTTATCCTGCGCTTATGCCGATTAATAACCAGATCGGTCACATTCATCCGGTATAGCATATCGTGATCATAACTCAGCAGATCGGCCAATCTTTTATTGACAAACAGCAGCGTTCCTTCAGTGTCATATATAAGAAACAGGCCATTGGTCATCTCCAGGACAGCGGCCATCTTGTTGATTATCAAGGTTGGATCCACCCTGGCACTCACTGGAAGATCGACCCTTTTCCGGACGCGCTCGACATTCCTATCCCGATCCTTTCACTGCTAAATCGCCTGACCATAAAGTTAAGCGGCACCTATAATATAGCCTTTTCACCCTTATGACGTCTACCTCAAGTGTCTTCTTGATGGAAGAGTAAGGGGAGGCAAAAATAAAGGCTGCCCCGCAGACAGCCTCAATTTAGAAAATGATCCCTCATCGGTGGGCTCCGACTCTACCTGTCCTTGAAAATGATCGTCCCTACGTGCTCGCCATCCAAGGCCCTGGAGATAAAACCCGGCTTCAGCCCGTTGATTATCTGTATCTCATGAATACTGCGGGCACATTGCAGCAGTTCCAGGACCGTCCGCTCAACTATCAGGTCATCGAGGTTCAAATCCATCAGTGCCCCTGCTCCTATCCTGGGGATGAGTTGAACTTCCTGGTTCTTCTTGGGATTGTCCGTATACAGACCATCTTCATCTTTGATGAAGATACACTGGCGGGCACCGATGACCTCAGCCAGCAGAAACGCCCCCACATCAGTGCGATTGGGCGGTATGCTCCCCTCTTTGGGTGGGTGCTCCCAATATCCATAGGGAGGAATACCGTGTATCACCGGAGTGCAGCCTTGAGCGAAATAACCTCCTAATTTGGGAATGTCATCGTGACCGATCTTGATCCCCCCATGGGGACTCAATAATGTAGATATCATCAGGGCATTTTGTTCGGAAACGCTTTGTCCCAGCTTTGATATAATTCCCACCGGCATCCCCAGTTCCATAGCTATCGCGTATATATGACGGGAGCGGGTACCTCCTCCCGTAGAAATTATCATCCTATGCTTGCCGGTGTTTTCGGCTATCTCCCGGATCACTGGCAAAACGCCCCGAGCTCCCAGGTCGGTTATACTCTGGCCCCCGATCTTGACCACTGCCACATCCGGGAAGGAGCGGAATTGTTTGACATCATACCTGAGATTGTCAATAAAGGACTGGCTCACCAGCGACTCGCCCATCAATCTGCTCTCGATGTGCAGCCTCTGGCTGTCCTTATCGCGCAATAGAGCCATTCATCGGTCCTCCTTTCTACTCTTCTTCATCACCCTGGTCCTTGCCAGCTTCCAGAATTATAAGGTCGGCATCAATAGCCAGGGCTATCTGCTCGATCTCCACCTTGCGAACATGCTTGGTGAAAATCTTTAAATCCAGCCCTGCCACGCCCAATACTGCTAAACGGGGTTTTTGAGCGCCCTCGCCGCTGGCCAACCGTTCCCGGATAAATATCTTGCCTCTCTCCATCTGTCTTCCCCCCCCAGCTTCCCGGAGCCTGATCCTATTATAAGTTATTGTCTTCTCATCCAGTATATCCGCCCCCATTGGACAGATGATCCCCACCCTGACGGGGCAATCCAGTTACCATGGGCCCATTCATCCGGCCTCCTCTGATATCATAAGATGTCAGCCTTGAGTAAATTGTTGGCCTTCCGGCGGACTCCGCCAGCGGGGACTCCTCTCTATAACTGCTTCACCTTTACCCGCGCGTTGGCTTTGACCGCAGTACTGCCGTCTCTGACTATTTGCTCACCAGCCTCCAGCCCCTCCGTGATCTCGATGCTCCTGGTATCATACAGACCAGTGGTGACTTTGCGCACCACGATCCGATTGTTGACGATCACCATCACCTGGCGTTCGCCGCTGGGGGCAGTAACTACTGACTCTCTTGGAACCAGCAGGATATCTTCCTTGCCCCCGGTTATTATGTTGACCCGTACCTCGTAACCAGGTTTTAGATTGCCGATTTCATCCAGTTTGATTATGGTCGGCACCCGCCGCTGCACTACCCCCAAGGCGGACTGCTTCTCTTCAGCTTGCGGATAAATTTGCACCACTTCCCCGGTCAGCGCTGTCGCTCCCAACACCGGAGCGGTAATGTTAGCCTTATTCCCAACCTTGATCGCTGCCAGATCATCACTCAGGACATCCACTTTGATCTCCAGGGCTCCAGCTGGTGCTACCCGCGCCAAAAGCGCGCCATACATGACCACATCCTCCTGACTCACCGGCAGCTGCATGACAACACCGGATATGGGGCTTTTTACCTGCAACTCGCTCTCCTTCTGGCGGGAACTGCTCAACAGGCTCTGGTAATTGGTGACTTGTTGTTGGGCAGAGCGGAGGTTTTGTGTCTGGGCAGCGATAGCCGCCTGGATTTTATCCAGCAGAGCCCGGGCATTATCCAGTTCAACCTGGCTGATGGCCCCTGATTCGAACAATTGCCGGGAACGGTCGTATTGAGCCTGGATTTCGACAAGATCCAATTGGCTTTGCCGCAGAGAGGCTTCAGCTGCGCCAACAGCCGCATTAGCCTGGCTCAACTGAACCTGGAACTGGGCTGAACTCATTTTAAGGTCTTTATTATCGATGACCATGATCAGCTGCCCCTTATCCACGCTTTGTCCGATGCTGACCGGCAGACTGGCTACCCGGCCTCCTTGGCTGGCAAAGATATCCGTGTGGTTTATGGCCTGGACGTAGCCGGTATCCACTACCGCATGCTGAATGCTGCCCCGGTTGACCTCAGTTGTCTCCACCTCGATTCCAGCCGTAGTGTAATAATAGATGACAGCAGCAACCACAGCTATCCCCAGCAACGCCCAGAGAATTTTTTTATTCACACCCCTTAACCCCCTCAACTAATCAGTATTTTTCAGGACCTCGACCATATCCAGGTCTCTGATGCCCTTAACAGCAATGCGGTGGGCTACCATTACAAAAATAATACCTCCAATCGCGGCAAATAAATAGGTGGCAGGATATATGACCACCGGAAGGCTGAATTGGTCAGTGCTCACAGATTCAACATAAGCAGTCACCAACCATTTGCCCACTGGCATACCCAGGATAACCCCGCATACCAACAGCACCATGTTTTCCTTCAGCAGCAGGGCGGAGATCTCACCGACCGTAAAACCGATCACCCGCAAGGAGGCCAACTCCCGCCGCCTTTCCGCGAAGTTGATCACCGACGCATTATATACAATCGCAAAACCCAACAAGATCGCGAAAAAGACCAGTATCGAAACAAACGAGGTCACGACCCCCATGCTATCCTTGAAATTCCCTATCTCTTTTTCCCGATCGGTAATGGATGCTATCCCCAGCATCTCTTGTAATTGCGCTTCCACTGCAGCCTGTTGGCCCGCTTCTACT
>JAQVXF010000032.1 GCA_028709355.1 Syntrophomonas sp. | reverse complement strand
ATAAGCTTATCCGGGATTACGATGAGGAAGATGACAATGCGGTCTACGACCAGATTATGGCCAGTGAACTGTTAAACGAGGATGAGGTTAAGCAGCTATCTCAATACCTTGAGCAAAAGCATCGACTGGCTATCAACTTGGAAGAGGTCGAGTTGCCCATGATTTCAGGCGGACTAAGTTACGGTCTGCGACTGATCAGCGGCGCCAAGGGTTTTTATCCACTGGCGGAGGAGAGCGATTATCCCCTGGAGGTTTCCATATTGGGGCATTACGATTGTGAGATCGCTGCCCCCCCCAAGTGTTTATCCCACAAGGAGCTGGAAGATGGGTGCAAGTTCCTGGAATGCTTGACAAATGATTGGCCGGACATAAAAGTAGATGAGTTGAAGGCTGCGGAATTACTCCAGAAGATTTATGCTGCAACAGGTCTCAAGATAGTTCTGGAATAACTGGTGTTGCCCGGGGAAAGCTGGGCGGGTGGCCAAAACAAAACGGTTTGGCAGCGAGGAGATAGAAATGGAAATTGGGAAAAGGGTGGTTATTTGCGAGCGCCGTCACCCGCTGTACAATTTTAAGGGGTCGGTGGTAGGCCGTCGCGGACCTAAAGGACCTGATGACATCTGGCTTCTGATATACGTGGACAATCGGGGGCGGAGTTATCTGATTCCCCGATCCATGGTTAGGGCTATTTCGGCGGAAGAGGACGAAGGTAATAGGTTGGATCCGTTTGGCGGAGAAAACCGGTATAATTAGTCAATCAACAAGAGGCCGGCGACTGTTAATTGATCAGATCTAAATTCCAGGGTCAAGCCGGCTGCCGCGAAAGTCTTCCCCACATCGATGCCCATCCCTTCCATAGAAGGCCGCGCGGTCCCAGGATAAATACAATGGTGATCGCCATTTTGGATGGCACAGGTAGAGCATAATTTGCATTCACCGGCGCCCAAGGCCATGGCCAAACGGAAGCCGTCGCTAAATGCCTTTCGCTCCAGGGTGACTGCCAGTTGGCCGAAACGACGAGCAGTCTCATTGAAAACTTGGCGCATGGATTCCTTATCCGACTGCTGGAGCTTCTGCTGCATCTGCAGCAAGAGGGCAAACGTATATTTGCCCACCAGCACACGGGTTTCGGCTATGGGAGGCAGAAACGGGGGACACATCAAGTTGTGGCCGTAATTGCAGCACAAGTTGAGTTGGCAATGCATGCGGACTCTTTCATCCACAACTATGTCTTTAGCCAGCAACAGTTTGGTTGGATCGAATCCTATTCCCTGGGCATAAGCATCTAGTTCCAGGACTCCGAGCAGTTTGCGCTTTAAGTCAGGATACATAGTAATACTCCCTCCAGAAATACTTGGTCGGAAGAAAAAGACTGATTTGCTATTACAGTATATATAAAAAGGATATAATGTAAACATCGATTGGTCCCTAATAAACTAAATATATTATGTGCAGCGGGGTATCGGCGGACAGCCGATGCCAGGGAACCAGGTGAGAGTCCTGGACGGTCGCGCCACTGTAAACGGGGAGCCCTTTTCCAAATGCCACTGGGTTTAGAACTTGGGAAGGCGGAAATGGGTTGAGATCCGAAGTCAGGAAACCTAACTGCTGCTCTGCACATGACCTTCGCAGGAAAGGGGGAGTGCCGTCAGGTATCAATGGCAGGCTTCCATTTTCGAACGAGAAATGGAAGCCAGTTATCATTTTGAGGGGGGAAAATGGTGAAAATCGAGCGGCTAGTGAATGCGATAGAGCCTTTGAACGGGGCTGCCATGGAAGCAGCGACCAGGCGACTGAACAGTTTGACCAAACCCATAGGCAGTCTGGGGGTGTTGGAGGATCTGGTAATCCAGCTGGCCGGCATCACCGGGGAAGTCATGCCGCATGTAAACAGTAAAATGGTTATAGTTATGGCCGGCGATCATGGTGTGGTGGCGGAGGGTGTCAGCGCAGCCCCACAGTCGGTGACTCCGCAGATGGTATACAATTTCTTGAATGGCGGAGCCGCCATCAATGTGCTGGCTGGCTTGGCCGGGGCGCAAGTCAAGGTGGTGGATATAGGAGTGGCGGATCCGACTCTTCGTCATGAGAAGCTGATCTCCCGCAAAGTGAGCCTGGGGACGGCCAACATGACCAAGGGGGCGGCGATGTCCCGGGAACAAGCCATCGAGGCTCTGATGATCGGGGTCGAAGCAGCTGGAGCGGAAATAGAGCAGGGGGTGCAATTACTGGCTACTGGGGAGATGGGAATAGGCAACACGACCCCCAGCAGTGCCATCCTGGCGGTTTACTCCGATGCCGCCTTATCGGTCATCGTGGGACCGGGAGTGGGATTGAACAGCGAGGGCATTGACAAGAAGATCCAGGCCATCCAGACTTCGCTGGCGGTCAACCAGCCGGACCCTGCCGACCCCATCGATGTCCTGGCCAAGGTAGGAGGGCTGGAGATAGCCGGTATGACTGGATTGATTCTAGGTGCGGCAGCCCGCAGGACACCCATAGTGATAGACGGATTCATCTCCGGGGCATCAGCTTTGTTGGCATGTAAGATAGCCCCCCGGGCCAAAGAATACATAATTGCCTCCCATCTTTCGGAGGAACCAGGGCACAAGATATTGTTGGACGCCATTGATCTGGAACCGATGCTGCGTATGCGTATGCGCCTGGGGGAAGGCACCGGAGCGGCATTGGCTTTCAATGTCATTGAGGCGGCTACCCGGATCATGAGGGAGATGGCTACGTTTGAGGAAGCTGGGGTAATAATGGATTAGTTAAGAATTGCTGGAGGTGGCCCATAGGAGTGAAAAATATGAACTGCTTTAACAAGATGCTGGCCTTTATGGTTGTGGTGCTTCTTTTAGGAGTCGGCGGGCTATCGGGGTGTAGTCGAGCTAGTGATGTACCTCCGGTCAACCGGGCGCAAGAGGCAGGCAAGGCTTTCCCCTTGACCCTCACAGATGATATGGGACGGCAGGTGACATTAAATGCCGAGCCAGTCCGTATCGTATCCCTGGCGCCCAGTAATACGGAAATTCTGTTCGCCTTGGGACTAGGCAGCAAGGTGGTCGGCAACACCACCTATTGTGATTATCCTGAAGAAGCCAAACAGGTTGCAAAAGTGGGAGGATTTGAGGATCCTAACCTGGAAAAAGTGGTGGTCCTTAAACCGGACCTGGTCCTGGCTACCGATATGCACCTGCCGCTGCTGAAGGTGATGGAAGATGCCGGACTGAAAGTAGTGGTATTGAATCCCAAGACCCTGGAGGGGATTTTCGCCAACATCGAGTTGGTTGGAAAGGCGGGCGGAGCAGAGGCAAAGGCTGTTGCACTAACTGGGGAATTGCATGATAGATTGAACGCAGTGACCAGTAAAGTCGCCTCAATACCAGAAAAGGAGAGGCCCCTGGTATATTATGAATTGTGGTACGAACCGTATATGTCCATCGGCAAGGATAGCCTGATCGGACAATTGATAAGTCTGGCTGGTGGCATTAACGTGATCGCGGACAGCGCCGAAGAGTATCCCAAAATAAGTGAAGAAGTCATTATCGAGAGGAATCCCGCGGTTATGATAAACTCCTACGGGCATGGCAGTGGTGTTACAATGACACCCCAAGAGATTGCCAGTCGGCCCGGATGGTCACAACTGGCATTTGTCAAGAATAGTCGCATCTATTCCATAGAATCCGATCTCGTGGCCTTGTCGGGCCCGCGCATTGTGGACGGGTTGGAGAAGATGGCGCAGGCTCTTTATCCATCTCTGTTTAAATAACAAGGACGGGAAGATTATCTTATGATGCAAACTGATACCTGGAGAAGGTCCGCCATATTGATGGCACTGGCCGCAGTTCTGCTCCTGGCAGTAATGGCTGGGGTCAGTATTGGGGCGGTCTATATATCGCCTGGCGAGATTGGAGCGATCCTGTTCAGCCACATACCGGGGTTGGGCAACATACTGGAGGCCGACTTGACAACCGAACATGATGTGATTTTGATGACTATCAGATTCCCCCGGGTGGTGATGGCGGCTCTGGTTGGTGCTGGCCTGGCATTGGCAGGAGCCACTTTCCAGGGTTTGTTCCGCAATCCGATGGCTGATCCCTATGTAATAGGGGTTTCGTCAGGTGCAGCTCTAGGGGCCATAATCAGCATTATTGTGCAGGCTCAATGGGATGTCCCCTTCCGTTTCGGGATCCCGGTATCAGCTTTTGTCTTCGCTCTCATAACCATCATGTTGGTTTACAACTTGGCCCGGGTGGGCGGCAAAGTACCGGTGATGACTCTATTATTGGCAGGCATAGCGGTTAACTCGCTCTTGTCGGCTATGGAATCACTGTGCCTGTTTTTCAGCGGCGAGCAACTCCACCAGATAGTGTTCTGGTTGTTGGGCGGCTTTTCGGGTACTGGATGGGACTACGTGGCCATGTTTCTTCCCTACGGCTTCATCGGAGCCACCATTATTTTTGTCTATTCCCGGGAACTGAACGCACTATTGCTGGGAGAAGAATCTGCCCAACACTTGGGGGTGGAGGTGGAGAGGGTTAAAAAGTATCTGTTGGTGGCGGCCGCCCTGTTGACCGGTGCATGTGTGTCGGTCAGCGGAATGATTGCTTTTGTGGGGTTGGTGACACCGCATGTAGTACGGATGCTCTTTGGGTCTGATCACCGCCTATTGCTCCCCGCGGTAGCCTTGATAGGGGCCATATTCCTTTTGTTGGCGGATATGGTGTCCCGGATAGTGGTGGCTCCGGGTGAGCTGCCGGTAGGGATAATAACTGCCCTGGTCGGGGGCCCTTTTTTTATTTTTCTCTTGCGCCGTCAAAAGAACGCTTTGTTTTAGCGGGTGGAGGTTTAAGACGTGCTCTTCAATGTTTTGGGTGTGACCTGTGGCTATGGTTCGGTACCAGTCCTTCGCGATGCCACTATGCAGATTAATAGTGGGGACTTGGTTGGGATCGTAGGCCCGAATGGATCCGGTAAGTCAACTCTCTTGCGTGCCATGAGCCGGGTTTTACAACCCCAGCATGGTCAGGTGTTGCTGGAGGAAGAAGACATTTACCGGGTTCCGGCGGCTGAGATTGCCAAGAAGATGGCCGTGGTGTCTCAGGAACAAGGGGTAAGTTTTCCTTTTACGGTGAGAGACCTGGTTATGATGGGACGAATCCCTCACCTAAAGAGGTTTGCCCGGGAAGGGGTCAAGGATTTCGAGATAGTCGAGCGAGCCATGGATTTGACCGACACCACCCGACTGGCAGATCGACAGGTCAACGAGCTGAGTGGGGGGGAAAAACAGCGGGTGTTATTAGCCCGGGCTTTGGCTCAGGAGCCTAAGATACTACTCCTGGATGAGCCCACCTCCTTTCTTGACCTGAACTATCAGATAGAGATGATGCAGGTCTTGGTTCGATTGCGGATAGAATATGGCCTTACCATTATCATGGTCCTGCATGATTTAAATCTGGCCTCGCGCTATTGCGATTATCTGGTCCTGGTAAAGCAAGGAACCATAAGGGCTATCGGACCGCCCCATCAGGTTGTAACTGCCGAAATGATAAAAGAGGTTTACGGATGCGAAGTCAGGGTGGAGCGTCTTTTTTCCTCGGAGCAACCGTACATCATTTTTGACGATGACAAAATCGGTGCAGTCAAGGCGGTTCGGGAAGACTGGGTCCACGTGGTTGGCGGAGGGGGTTCCGGCGGAGTTCTGTTGCGAAGCCTGGTTAAATCAGGCTGGAAGGTTAGCACCGGCGTGGTCAACGTGGGCGATAGTGATTGGGATGAGGCCAACCGGTTGGGATTGATTGTTATAGAGGCTCCGCCTTTTTGCGGTTGGGGAAAACAAGAGATTAAGAAAAACCGGGAGATGATGAGGAGGTCAGCCTTCATCATTTTAGCAGGGGTGCCATTCGGGACCGGCAACATTAGTAACCTGGAGTGCGTATTGGCAGAAGCCGGGGAAGAAAAAAAGGTTATTGTGGTGGACAACCCGGCGATAGAAGACCGAGACTATACTGGGGGTCAGGCTGCCGAAATATATAATAAACTGCTCCGGTGCGGAGTGCACCGAGTCAACAACGAGTGGGAGGCCATTCGGATCATGGAAGGGGAAAGAATATGATAGCCCGCGGCAAAATGGTGTTTATTACGGGGGCGGCCCGCAGCGGAAAAAGCTCATTTGCTGAGAAGATGGCAGCCGAATTGGATGGGATGGTTACCTATGTCGCGACATGTGTTCCCGGTGACGATGAGATGGTGGAAAGGGTAGCACGCCATCAGGACCGCCGGCCACAAAATTGGCAGACAGTGGAAGAAGGGCTCGATCCCGCCCATGTAATCAGGCAGAATGATGGCCCAGGACGCATCTTTCTATTAGACTGTGTGACGTTGCTGGTAACGAACCTGTTGTTGCAGCCAGGGCATCCCATGGCGGAGGAACAAGTACTGGATAAGATAGACGAATTGGGCAAGGTTAGTTATGAATCGGCTGCTCATGTAATCATCGTCTCCAACGAGGTTGGGTGGGGCATTGTGCCAGGTGACCCCCTCTCCCGGATGTGGAGAGATCTAGTCGGCAGGGCCAACCAGGTTCTAGCTGCTCGTGCTGATGAGACTTGGCTGACCATATCTGGGATTCCCATCGAATTAAAATCATTGGGCAGAGGCGATTGACCTGATGGGCTGGTTATCAGTTCCGCTGGCTTATTTAATCGATTTAGTGGTAGGAGATCCTGAGGCCTTACCCCATCCCGTCAGGATAATTGGGACGGCTGTCTACAAGGTGGAGAAATGGTTGCGTTCTGTTGCCAAATCCAGGCGAAGCGAACGCTTGGCGGGGGTTCTGTTGGCGCTATTGATTCCCAGCGTGGCCGGAGCAACCATATGGGGATTGTGTTATCTGGCTGCGGCTGTTCATAGCACCATAGGTATACTGGTTTCAGCATGGTTTATCTCCACCACCATTTCGTCCCGTGGCTTGGTTGAGGTGGGCAATTCGGTATATGGCTTTTTGGGCAGGAATGAATATGAACAAGCCCGAAAGGTAGTAGATGGAATCGTGGGTCGGGATACCGATGCTATGAGCGAGGCTGAGATGATCCGGTCTACAGTTGAGACGATGTCCGAAAATATTGTGGATGGGGTGGTGGCACCGATTATCTATGCCTTCCTCGGTGGGGCTCCTCTGGCTATGGCCTATCGAGCCATCAACACCCTTGATTCAATGGTGGGATACCGCAATGAACGCTATCTCTATTTCGGCTGGGCTTCGGCACGTTTGGATGACCTGGCCAACTATATTCCGGCGCGCATCACGGGCATTTTTATAGTGATCACTGCAGCCCTATTGGGGTTTCGCGCGGGAGATGCTCTGCGAATCATCAAGAGAGACAGCCGCAAGCACCCTAGCCCCAATAGCGGGATTCCCGAGGCAGGTGTTGCGGGAGCGCTGGGGGTGCAGTTGGGCGGAACCAACTATTATGAGGGAATACCTTCGTCGCGAGCCCGGTTGGGAGATGCTGTCACCGAGCTAACGAGAGAAAACATCAAGCAGGTGGGCAGGTTCATCTATGCTGCCGGAATTATGGCGGTGTTGTCCGGGGCTTGCCTTTATATGATCATAGCGGGATAAGGTAGGGTGAACGGTGAATACATTTCTGACGGCGATAGCTTTTTTGACCAGGATTCCGGTGCCAGCTGGGCGTTTAAGTGGTGGGCCCTTAACCTTCAGCCGCTCCATAGTCTTTTTTCCCGTGACCGGAGGGATAATCGGGGTCATCAATGGGGGATTGTATTGGATATTGAAGCCGTTGCTGCCGATCGAGGTGCTGGCGGTCCTGCTCATCACATTACCCATATTCATAAGCGGGGGAATACACTTCGATGGACTGCTGGATACCTGTGACGGTGTCTTCAGTGGGCGCTCACGGGAAAGAAGCCTGGAGATAATGAGGGACAGCCGGATTGGTTCCATGGGGGTCATCGCTGGAATAATAGATGTGATGTTGCGTTACAGTATGTTGATCACGCTTCCTGAAGGAATATTGCCGGTGCTGCTCATAACTCAGCCGGTCACCGGGCGCTGGGTGATGTCCCTGGGTGTGCAGTTTTTTCCCTATGCCCGCCAAGATGGCGGTTTAGGCCAGGGTTTCAATGAAGACAAAAGGCTAGTTTACACGGTCTGGAGCACCGGATTGGCCTGGCTCATTATCTTTGCCCTCACGGATTTCAGAGGAGTTGGCATGGCGGTCCTTGCTGGCATTTTATCACTCGGGGCAGCCCTATGGGTGGCACGCCGATTGGGGGGATTGACTGGTGACGTCTACGGCGGGCTGAACGAGATTGCCGAGGTCGCATTTATGATGATTTGGCTGTGCGCTATAAGCCTGGGTCTGCGGTTGTAAAGAATTATTGTGCATCATAGCGATTGGCGAGGGGGGATTACGATAAGATGGAAAGAGTCCATGGCGGCAATGTATACGAGATGGCCCGGCGATTCAACCTCACCCAGGCGCAAATCGTCGATTTCAGTGCCAGTGTAAGTCCCCTGGGGATTCCCCCAAGGGTGATGGCGGCGGTACAAGAGGCGATGTTAATGCTTGACCACTACCCTGATCCGGATTGCACAAGATTTCGCCAGGCGATTGCTGAAAAACACGGGGTCGATTATAAGAGTGTTTTGGCTGGAAACGGCGCCGCCGAAATTATTTACCTTTTAGCTCGCATGGTTGGTCCCGGCCGAGCACTCATCCCTTACCCTTCCTTTATAGAATATGAATGTGCGGTCAGGTCGGTAGGTGGGCAAACAACAAATATTGGTTATAAATCCCAAGGATCGTGCTTCCTCATGGAAATGGACGTACTGCTTGAATCAATCCCCGGCAACGACCTGGTTTTCATTTGCAACCCCAATAATCCTACCGCTACCTTATGGCAAATCGACGATTTGCTCAAGATAATCCAAACGGGCCAATCTCACCATTGCCTGATTGTCATCGATGAAGCGTATCTGGACTTGGTCGATGAAGGCTGCCACCTTTCGCTGGTTAACAAGGTCAATGACCACCATAACCTAATAGTACTCAAGTCTCTTACCAAGGCCTATGCGCTGCCCGGCTTGCGGATAGGCTACGCCATCGGTCCTCCCAAGTTGATAGAGGTTTTGAGCGGATTACGTGATCCGTGGAGTGTAAATGTTCTGGCCCAGATGGCGGGAACCGAAGCTTTGAAGGACGAGGAGTATCTGGTCCGATTGCAACGATTGGTGCAGGCGGAGCGACATTTCTTGAAAAATGAACTCAGTCAAATACCGGGACTCACCGTATATACTCCTACTGCCAACTTCATCCTGGCCGATGCCAGTACTGCGGGGATTACCACCTATCAACTGCAGCAGAGTTTAGCTCCCCAAGGATTCTTTATAAGGGACTGTGCCAACTTTCGTGGATTGGGTCCAGGTTTTTTCCGAATC
>JAQVXF010000031.1 GCA_028709355.1 Syntrophomonas sp. | reverse complement strand
AACCGAGACCTGGCTCTTCTCCCGGGCTGGGATGTATAGACCGCACATGGCCATCACCGACAACAAGCCGATGGTCTTGAGCACCACGGTTTTCCCCCCGGTGTTGGGACCGGTGATAACCAGGATGTCAAAACGGTGACCCAGGTTGACGTTGATGGGCACTGCCGATGCCCCTAACAAGGGGTGCTTTACCCGGCTGAGATCGATTTGGCCGCGGTCGTTGACCTGGGGTCGAAATGCTTCCAGGTCATAAGCCAGAAAAGCCTTTGCAAAGAGCAGGTCCAGGTAGCTGAGGATGCGGTAATCCCGGGCCAGTTCAGAGGCCACCTCCGCCACCGCTGCGCTTAAGGCTCTAAGGATGCGTTCCTCTTCCCGTTTCTCCTCGATCTGCAAGCTGCGGATGCGGTTGTTCTGCTCCACTACCGCCAGGGGTTCGATGAACAGGGTGGCACCACTGGCCGACTCGTCATGGACAATCCCTTTGACCTCATTACGATATTCCTGCTTGACCGGCACCACATAGCGCCCCGACCGCTCTGTGATCAGAGCATCCTGGAGCAGGGATTGGTTGTTGCCGGAGCGAATAAAATTCTGCAGGTATTCCTTGATCCGCTGGCGACCACTGTCTATCTGGCGGCGGATGCTCTTCAATTCAGGGGTAGCATCGTCGCGGATATAGCCTTCTTCGTCGATGGCGGCCTGGATCTGCCGCTCTATGTTGGGAAAACTTCTCAGCTCGGCAACGACCGTCTGCAGCCTAACCACTTTGGCCCCGCCAGTGTATTTTATGGCCAACCGCACTGCCCTGACCAGGTAGTAGACCTCCCGCAAGTCGAGACCGGCCAGGATACCGCCGATTCCAGCCTTGCCCAGGTGTCTGTCCACCGGCTGGACCAGGTGCAGAAAAGCTGGTTCCCCGTAGCGCACCAGTTCCATGGCTTCTCCAGTCTCATCCAGAGACGTTTCCACCGCCCTCAGGTCCGTGAGCGGCTCCAGGTCCAGGGCCAAGGATTTGCCCCCCTCAGAATAAGCCCGGGCGGCCAGCATCTCCAATATCTTGTTGAACTCTAATTTCTCCAATGTCGATTTGTCTATCATCATAGTACCCCACGAAAATAATGTCCTTTGGTAAAGCCCCCCGTACTCACTGCCGCCAAACGCTGTTGATATTTTTTTAGGGTCGGGCGGCGGCCGGCCTGGAGGGCGTCCAGTGCCTCTCGGTAAAGAGAGGTCAGAGCTCTTACCTGCCCGGGTCTTTCCCGCCGAGCTTCGATCCGGATCGCGGCAGGGTGCAGGTCCAGGATGCGGTCCAGGTCCTCCATCAGGCACAAGGGACGGGAATTGAAAATATATTGGCGGCAGTCGCTGTCGGTCTCCAGCGGGAAGCTATAGCCCCGCTGGTCCTGCAGGGAGTAGTCTCCCCTGCGGCAGGCCCATTCGCAGGCCGGCGGACCCGGTGCCCGGACCGGGCCGATCAGGCAGTGTTGGGACTGCATCAGGATCAGCTCGCCATGGACCAGCAGTTCCGCCTGGCTGAGATCAGGAAATGCCGCCAGCTGTTTCCAGCTCAATTCGGGCGACAGGGTAATACCTGCCGCCCCCTTTGCCACCAGCATCCGCAATGTATAAGGATTGAATACATTCATATTATAATCAATATAGAATTGGAATTGGTTCCGCCCTGCCCACTCCAGGTCGGCCCAGCTGGATATCATCAGATTAGACCCGCCCCTCACCGCTTCTCGATAGTTCCAGCCATCCGCCGGCTGGTGGATGCGAGGCAGCAGGGGTACTACCCGGCCACCATCATTTCCTGTGACCAAGGCGAACTTTTCCAATTGCTGCTGGTCGATACGGTGGCCACTCCCCATTCCATCTATACCCAGGTAGACACGATCAGCCCCAGCATCCAATGCCTGAGCCGCGGCCTCGGTATCGCTTACAGCCACGGTCAGCCGGGCTGGATAGGCGCCACAAGTCCGAGGGATGGTTAAAAATTTTGTCTTATCCGCCGGGCAGCCCTCCGGTGCGATCCAGGCTGAGGATAGCGGCCCCAACTCCCGGGTCAATAAATCCACGGCCCGGCGGCGAAGCGCATTGATTTCACTGAAAGGCAGGCTAAGGGGACTATCCCCGGTCACCCTAAGATCATTCAGGGTGAAGCGGCTGTCGCCCAGGCGCCCGATCTTCTGCCGTATAACCTCCTCATCCAGGGCTTGGGTCCGGGCCGGTTGTAATGGGTGCTGGCTTTCCGCCTGGACCCGGTGACCCTGCGCCTGCAGGACCAGCTGCATCTTTTCCCCGGGAACCAAGAAAACTTCGGCATCTACTCCTATGCGGGGCGGCGGTTCCGCGCTTATGGTCCGGCGGGCTTGGTTCAGCAGCTCCTGGTCGTGGGTCTTGTATACTGGATTGGAGGGCGAGACCGGCCCATCCAGTTTTACCTCTATAACCAGTCCCGGCCCGGCCTCGGTCAATCTCTGGCCCCCGGAGCGTATCTCCCGCAGAATGAGTGGCCTGACCGTATCGGCACCTGCCCACACCGCCAATCCGTCACCCAGGCAAACCTTTTCACTCAACTCTATACTGGTGCGATAGGAATTGGACTGCTGCAGCACCTGTCCCACCAAAATCCCCTTATTCTTTGGGGTTATGGTATTCATCAGCGGCTGACCGGCATCGACCAGGTGCCCGGTTGTGTAGCCGCGGTTAAAAATGGCCCGCAGGCCCTGTTTAATCTCGGTACTCACTTTATAGCCCGGGTCCTCCTGCAGTCGATCTAGTACCTGCCGGTAAGCCTTGGTGACCACCGCCACATATTCCGGCCGGCGCATGCGGCCCTCGATCTTCAGCGCGGTGACCCCGGATGATGCCAGCAGCGGCAGATGGTCGATAAGGCAAAGGTCGGCCGGGCTCAGTCGGTAGCGCCCCGGCTCCATGATCTGGATCCTTCGTCCCTCTTGGCAGAGTGCATAGGGCAAACGGCAGGGCTGGGCACACCTGCCCCGGTTACCGCTGCGGCCCCCGACTACACTGCTAAACAGGCACTGTCCCGAATAACTGAAACACAAGGCCCCGTGCACAAATACCTCCAGCTCCACCCCCGCTGACGCCCGGTGGATCACCTGGATTTCATCAGCACTCAATTCCCGGGCCAGTACAATCCGGGATACCCCCAACCGTTTAAGGAGTGCGGCCCCGTCCTGGTTATGAGTGTTCATCTGGGTACTGGCATGTATTCTCAATCCGGGCAGAAGGCTAGCAGCTGCCTGGAGCAATCCCATGTCCTGCAGTATGACCGCATCTACTCCGCTGGCAGCCAATTGGAACAAGTAATCCAGAGCTGATTCGAATTCCTGCCCATCGATCAAGGTGTTGACGGCTACGTAAACCCGGCGGCCCCGCTGGTGGGCATATTGAACAGCCTCCTCCAGTCTGGGCGGGTCGAAATTAGTTGCGGCCTGGCGGGCGCTGAAATGCTGCCCCCCGATATAGACGGCATCAGCGCCATTGTTGACTGCGGCCAGGAAGGCTTCCCAACTGCCGGCCGGGGCCAGGAATTCCATCTGTGTCAGCCCACTTTCCTGTTCAGGCCAAACTAAGTGGCCTGTAAAAGCGTTTTCAATTATATCACATGCCTGATACTTGGGGTTAGAGAAGGAGTTGGTTTCTGCCGGTGCCTAGTGGAATGCAGTAGCGATGAGCTCGCCACGGATAGGCACACTCTGAAAGCGTTGGAAGGGCCGGGGGTGGTTGTGCTATTAATGAAAGAAAAATATTATCGATTTTTCTTCAAGTAGGCGGTGACGGCTGACCAGTCGCGGGTATTGATGACATCCTCTTTGCGCAGCCATCCCCGCCGGGCATTGGTGATCCCGTAATCGATCAGTCCCAGGTCTCTCTGATGATGGGCATCGCTGTTGACAGCAATCATTATGCCCCGGTCACGCGCCTGGCGGGCCACTTCGGCGTCGATGTCGAGCCGGTCGGGGTGGGAGTTGATTTCCAGGATCACCCCGGCCTGGGCGGCCGCGTCCAGGATTCTCTCCAGATCCAGCTCATAGGGGGGACGGCGATTGAGCAATCGCCCGGTAAGGTGGCCGATGATATCGACGTCATCATTTTGGATGGCTCTTACGATGCGGTCGGTCTGTCTTTCCTTATCCAGACGGAAATGGGTATGGATAGAAGCCACTACGATATCCAACTTTGCCAGTACCGGGTGCTCGTAATCGAGTTGGCCGTCAGGCAGTATATCGACTTCAGTTCCCTTCAGGAACTTGAAGTCATCCCATTGCTGGTTAAGGCGATCTATCTCCCGTCCCTGGGCGGCCAACCGCTCCTCATTCAACCCCCCGCTGATGGCCAGCGAGCGGGAATGATCAGTTACGGCCAGGTATGAATAGCCCAGACCGCGGGCGGCGGCAGCCAACTCGGTGAGCTGGCTGGCCCCATCGCTCCAGCCGGAGTGACAATGCAGGTCTCCCCTCAAGTCATCCCGCTCTATTAGTCGGGGCAGCCTTCCCTGGGCAGCCGCTTCCAGCTCGCCTTGATCTTCCCTTAATTCCGGGGGAATGAAGTCCAGGTTGAGACTGGCATATAGATCCGCTTCAGTCTGGAACCTATCCAGTTGGTGCTGTGTCCCGGCCGGGAACAACCGGGCCAGGTGCTGTTTGGAACCGGTAGCCAGAAATAATCCTGAGCAATAGTCCTCGGCGGACAGGAGGATGATTTCGAAAGGTATGTTGTATTGGAGCAGTCCGGCGATATGGCCGGGCTGTGAATCGGTTATCTGCTTTAACTCACGGTAATGCGATACCTTGTTGCGCACCCCAGCTTCGTCAACCGCAGCCGCTACGATGTCGATGTCAGTGACCAAGGGTCGTCCCCGTCTGATACTGCCAGCCAGAGCAGCGTCCGTCACCTGCTCCATATCCCGCAGGAAAGCCAGCAATCGCTGGCCCATGGGCAGCACGAACCCCAGAGTGTTCTTCTGGCTATGCTGCTCCAGCATCTCGATACCCTTGATGATGCTGAACTCGGTCTTGCTTCCCATCCCCGGCAGCAAGCGAATGCGCTTCTCCTGGGCTGCCTGCAGAAGTTCCTCCCGATTGGTTATACCCAGTTGCTGGTGAAGCAGGCGGATGGTCTTGTGCCCCACCCCGGGGATGGCCAGCATATCCAGGAGTCCAGCCGGTGCTTGCCGGCGCATTTTCTCGTAGTACTCCAGGCTGCCTTTTTCAAGCATCTCGACTATCTTGGCCCGGATGGCTGGCCCCACTCCAGGAATCTCGCCCAGGCGGCCTTTTTCATGTAAGTAATGCAAATCTTCGTCCAGGTAATGGATGGAATTGGCCGCCTGGCGGTAAGCCCGGACCTTAAAGGGATTTTCATCCTGGAACTGCAAAATATCGGCGATATGATCGAGGGTCCTGGCGATCTCCCGGTTGGTCATCCATCATACCGTCCTGTTTCGCTTTTCCTCTTCCAGGGCTTTGACCAGGTCGTCATAGTCTTCCTGCAGTTTGTTGAGTTCATCAGCCAGGTTCAGGGCCGTTAAAACCGCCACCTTGGTGATGGAAAGATTGTGGTTGCGCTGCTCGATCATCCGCATCCGCCGATCCACGTAGGCACCCAGCATCTCGATATACTCGACGCTTTCAGTCCCCTTGACTATGTATACCTGGTTGAAAATCTCCACTGCCACCCGGTTGATATTGTTGCTCGACTTCCTATCCACCAATCGTGCCCCCTTTGCGGAATTAACTTAGTGTTTTCGCTATCAATACTAGATTTACCTTCCCACTGTCAACAAGCTGAGCCGGGATCAAGGAAAATGCTCGGCTAACCGTCTGTACACCGGTTATATCATCAAGCCGGTTCATTTATGGTCCGGCGGGCAATATCTTCGCGGCGGCGCTCCAATTCCAGGTCGACCGTTTCATAGGTGATAGCTCCGGTCCAGCAGAATTTGACGCATTGCGGGTCTCCCCCGCACAGGTCGCATTTGAAGGCCACCCCTTGGCCTGGATTGAAGTTGGCATGACCGAAGGGACATGCTTGTATACATTGCAGACAACCAATGCACCGGCTTTCATCGATTAGGACCATACCCGTTTTCTCATCACGCTGGGCAGCACCCACCGGGCACACCATCACACACATAGGTTTCTCGCACATGGAACAACCTAGCGGCACATTCCAACCGGCCCTTTCATCTCGGGCCACGCGGATGCGGGCCAGCGAAGGTGAGCAGACTCCCTCATGTACCAGGGAGCATATCATCTCGCAATTCCGGCACCCGACACATCGGTGATAATCGATCAAAAGCGTTTTTTTCATGTGAAAAACCTCTCTCCCAGTGAATGGTGCGGGGTCAGCAATTGACTGGCCGGCAGCAGCCAGGCGGCTTGCCTGGTTAAACCGGGATCAGATAGGATCCGTTTGTACTCACTCAGGGGCAGGCGGTTCTTGATCATTGCCATCACCGCCCCCAGTCCAGCGGTGACACCTATAGACTGCATCCCCATTATGCGATCCTGTACCATCATTATCCGCCAATACCGTTCCCAGGTCTCGCCTTCAATATAGTGCACCCGATCTGGTGGCAGGGCTTTCGTGGTCAATCCCAGGGAGGCCAACGGAACTCCGCATACTTCCTCCGTTACCATGTTGAGCACCCCTTCGTAGGGGTGCGGGCGCCCCACGCAGTTCAGTGCCGCTACCTCGCCCTGGCGCTTGGCATTGGGCCACAGCATACTTACTGTCGCCTGCCCGGTCAGCATGTCCAAGGGCTCGATACAATCTCCACAGGCATAGACTCCCGGGCAACTGGTCTGGAGGTGCTCGTCCACCTTGATCCCACCCAGATCGCCGATAGCGATCCCAGCTACTTGCGCCTCCTCGACATTATGTTTCATTCCGCTGGCCCAGATCACCGTGTCACACGGTATGGCCCGCTGGTCGGTGACAGCTTTTTCTACCTGCTCCCGGCCGTCTATCCCGACCACCCTCTCTCCGGTCAAGACCTCGATCCCGCCAGCGTTCAAAATTTTGCAGATGCGCTGGGCGGGTTCCGGGTCCAGGATACGGGGCAAAACCTGTTCCTGCATCTCTACCAGAGTTACCTTACTGCCTCGATGGTGCAGAGCCTGGGCCAATTCTATGCCGATATTACCTGACCCTACAACCACTGCCTGGCGGGAGTGATGATCGATCAAAGCATCGATATCACCTATCTTCTTGACGGAGAAATTGCCCCGCAGCTGTGCTCCTGGTACCGGGGGGATGAAAGGCCGGCTGCCGGTAGCCAACACCAGTCGTCCGTATGGTATCGTCTCCCCTTCCGTCCGCACCATTCGTCGGTCAGTATCGATCTGAACTTGGGAACGGCCACCCAGGATCTCCACTCTCATGTCCCGGTAATCCTGCCAGCCTTTGATGAAGACCTGTTCGCGTTTGACCCAGCCGGAGAGGTAATCGGGCAGGGCGCAGGCCGAGTAGGCAGGCAATTGCTCCCGGGATACCATGGTTATGGATAACTCTGGTTCTAATCGTCGGATCGTTGCTGCGGCGCTGTTGCCGGCTGCCCCATTGCCGATTATGATGATATCAGCCATGCTGGCTCCTTTCCGGCTCTGGCAGGGAGACCCACTTGACCGCCTCCGCCGTCCTGGCCCGTTCCAGAACCAGGTCGATCTCCAAATACTGCAAGGCGCCGGTGGGACAGATCTCTACACAGGCTGGTTGCCCACCGCAAAGGTCGCAATTTACCACCACATCCTGGTCATAGTCATAGGTACAGCCCTCGAAGGGGCAGGCTGCTTGACAGAGCCGGCAGCCGATACAATTCTCCTGATCGCGTACCGTTGCCCCGGTGACTGCGTCCTTGGTTATCACATTCATCAGGCAGGCCGCCGCACAGGGCGGATGGGCACATTGCTGGCAAATCAAGGGCAGGTTGAGTCCCTGTGCTTCGTAACGAAATATCTTGATACGGGCCAGTACCGGATTGAATTGCCGGTCATGTTTAACCGCGCACACCAACTGGCACAGGCCGCAGCCGGTACATTTATCAAAATCGACCTGCAGACGTTTCATCTTATCCTGCCCCTCCGGACCTAATCTGTATCCAGGCCCAGTTCTTTGAGTTTGGCGGGGGTGGGGATACCGGTACCCGGTTCCCAACCCCGGACCAGATAATAGTGCCGGAGTAAATCTTGGATTTGCACCTGCTCCAGTTTCCGGCCTCCAACCTCTTCCTGGTAGAAACGGCTGGGGAACTTGGAATCCTCAGGTTTCTCCCCTTCCCGCAGGTTGAATAACTTCATCAGGTTCCAGCTGCGTTCAGCCCCCCGCATCAGTTGGTCCGGGTCCATGGGGATGCCGGTGAAGGCGGTAAAAGCCTCCGCCAGGATAGTCGGCCCAATACGGTGTTCCACTGGCGGCCGAATACACACCCCCAAGGAGTTGAACAGATTGATCAGGTTTTCTGCCCAGTAAGACATCACTGCGATGTCCGTGGTGTCTTCATCCAGATCGATGGCCCGGGCCTTTAGATCGGCCGGCATATCCAGGGCTTCGTACATCCTGGCATCGAATCCGAATCGCTCTTTGCCAGGTTGTTTGTTCTCATTATAACGGAGGTTCTCTATGGGATTGCGGCAGCGCAGGTGGTCTCCTCCCCGGATGTTGGTCAGGATACCCATGCTCCACGTGGAGATGCGACCCCGCGGATCTATCATCGGCATCTCCAAGCCTTTGACGTGCATGGCACTGCTGGCCCCTTGCTCATATTTTTGGGAAGCGCGCATGACTCCTTCCGCCAGTACCTCGCCCAATCCGCGGCGGTGGGCGATGTCATCCATTAACCGCAATATGGCGTCGTCATCACCAAAGGTCAGCTCATAGCCTATCTCCTCTTTAGCGATGATACCCCGGTTGTACATTTCGATGGCCATGGCGATCACCCCGCCCACACTGACCATATCGAAACCATAGCGCTGGCTCATCTCGCAGGCTTTGACCGAACCCTCCAGGCTCATCCCGCAGCCCGAACCGAAAGAGACCGTAGGAGTGACTTCCATGTCTTTCATACGCAGACCCTTGTATTTGCCTTCTTTGATCTCCACCCAATGGGCGCAGGCGATGATACACGATTGACAAGCTATGTGTCCGGTGGTATGCTGCTCCACCCGGCCCCGGGCGAAGTTCTCCTTCCAGTCGGGCAGGCATCCCTGGCTGAAGTTGTGGGCATTCAAGGCTTTGAAATTACCGTAGGGGATGGCCGCATTCATGCTGCCGTAACTCTTGAAGGGGCCGAAGAAAGGTGATGATTCTATGAGCTGACGGGCTTTCCAGCTGATTTCGATCAGTTTTTCGGCCGAGTAGGGCTTTATTCCCAGGGTGCCGCGCACCACCACCGCCTTCAACCGTTTGGAACCCATGACCGCCCCCAAACCGGTGCGGGCCCAGGCGTCGAAGTAGCTGTTCTCGATGCAGGCAAACCGGACCAGATTCTCACCGGCCGGTCCGATACAAGCCACCTCACAGCCAGGGAGGAGCTTTTTGAGGGTATCGATGGTCTCCCAGGAATCCTTGCCCCAGAGACCAGTCGCATCTCTTACCTCAGCTTGCCCGGCT
>JAQVXF010000030.1 GCA_028709355.1 Syntrophomonas sp. | reverse complement strand
ATATGTGCGTACCATCCAGACCATGCAGCAGAACCTGTTCATCTGTGCTTCATCCTTCGCCCAGGAGGGGGGGATAGTGGCCTTGCGGGACTGCGATCCTCATGTCCAGGCAATGCGCGATATTTATAATCAGCGGCGGTTGTTCCTGTTGCAGCGCCTGAAAGAGATGGGCATAGCCACCCGGTTCGATCCCAGCGGGGCTTTCTATGCCCTGGCCAATGTCAAAAAATACAGTATGGACTCCTATCAGTTGGCTTTTGAAATCCTGGAGAAGGCCAAGGTGGCGGTGACTCCCGGTATCGATTTCGGGGCTAACTGTGAAGGCTATATCCGCTTCTCTTATGCTAATTCTCTGGAGAATATTGCTGAGGGGCTGATTCGCCTGGAGCGTTTCCTGGCCGAATACAAGTAGAGGCCGCCCAAACCGACAGGGCCAGGTATGATCGCCGGCCCAAGTGGCAGGGCCGGCACAGTAAGCTCTGCACCTGATGCAGGCATATATCAAAATGAGCAACGGAAGCCGAGATCAGACTGGTCCGTATCATTTGTCAGGAGGAATACAGAGTGGAGCGCACCTTCGCCATGGTCAAACCCGATGGGGTACAAAGAGGCTTGATCGGCGCCATCATCGGACGCCTGGAAAGACGGGGCATCAAGATCGCCGCTATGAAATTGATGCAGATATCGCCGGCCCTGGCTGCCGAGCACTATCAGGAGCACAGTGGCAAGCCTTTTTATGAGGGGCTGGTCGATTTCATCACCTCCGGTCCGGTGGCAGCTATGGTCCTGGAAGGGGACAACGTAATAGCTCTGGTGCGAACCATGATGGGGGCTACCGATCCCCAGGATGCAGGGATGGGGACTATCAGGGGTGATTACGGGATAAGCATCGCCAAGAACATAATCCATGGCTCCGATTCGCCTCTCAGCGCTAACCGGGAGATCGCCCTGTTCTTCTCGCCGGGGGAGATCCTCGACTGCTCCCGGTCGATTGACCGGTGGATATTCTAAAGGGCGCCTGACTGGATAGCTGTAGCAGTTAATACCGTCGGGCTTTTTGGACTGGGGATGTCTTCGTATTCCGGCTGATGCTCGCTGGAGAGGAAGAAGCTGCCGCATTGGAAGATGAGAAACGAACCTTGATCCATTTCGGAAAAGTGATAAGACTGCTCGGGTCCATTCGAGACCAGGGCAGTCTTTATAGTTGGATGAGATTTAACAAACTGAGCATTGCTCCCGGCCTTTTTACCGATCATTAAGGTCAAGCTCTAGCCGATGGAAAAGATGGCTATGGCCAGTTCGGTTAGGCCGGACAGCGGTCCCGGATAGACGCCCAGGAAGACAGTGCCCAACAGGCATATCCACAGAGCGGTGCTTACGGAGGTGGGCACCAACAACCGTTCTTCCCTCCGGCTGGCCCCGATGTACATGGCCTTGGCTACATTGAGGTAGTAGTAGACCGATATCATGCTCATCAGCAGGCCGATGAAGGCCAGCCACAGGTAGCCGGCCTGGATGGCCCCGGCGAACAGGTAGAACTTGCCGGCAAAACCGGCCAGGGGCGGGATGCCGGCCAAGGAGAGCATACAGATGGTCAGGACCGCTGCCAGCATCGGCGCCCGGCGGCTGAGGCCGCTGAATGACTCCAGCTCGGCATCGCCTTCCTCCACCTCGACGGCGGTGACCACCGCAAAAGCCCCGACATTGGAGAAAACATACAGCAGCGCATAGAAGAGCAAGCCCTTGAGCCCATAGCTGTTGGCCGCGACCAGGCCCACCAGGATATATCCAGCCTGGGCGATGCTGGAATAGGCCAACATGCGTTTGACATTGGTCTGGGGGAGGGCGGTCAGGTTGCCGATGACGATTGTCAGGGCCGCCAGCACTGCCAGGACTAGGTGCCAATCGAAAGACAGGCCTGGGAAAGCGGACAGGAATAAGCGCACCAGCACCGAAAAAGCGGCTGCTTTGGAGGCCACCGACAGGTAGGCGGTCACCGGGGTGGGCGCTCCCTGATATATATCCGGGGTCCACATATGGAAGGGTACTGCCGAGATCTTGAAGCCCAGACCGGCGATCAGCATGACGATACCGGCCAGCAGGGCAGGCTGTTCGGGTCCAGAGCCCAAAGCCCCGCTGATCTCAGTGAATACGGTGGTGGCGCTGCTGGCGTAGACCAGGCTCATTCCGAACAGCAGCACCGCTGAGGAGAGGGCGCCGATGATCAGGTACTTCAGCCCGGCCTCGGCCGACAAACGGTCATCGAAGAGATAAGCACTCAGGACATAGAAACTGATGGTCATCAACTCCAAGCCTACGTAGACGGTGATCAAGTCCCCCGCCGCCACCATGATCATCATCCCCAGGGTGGCGAAGAGCATAAAGCTGAACCATTCACCCTGGCGTTCCCCGAACAGGTGGTTGTAACGGCTGGACATCATGAATATCAACAAGGCCGCGCTGAGGAACAGGATACGAAAGAAATTGGTGTACTTGTCAACCTGATAGACACCGGCGAAAAAGACCGCCTCCCGGTTGAAGTTAGCGATCACCAGGACCAGGACCGCTGCCAGCCCCAGCACTGCCAGGTATCCCACCGCTTTCCGGCTGTGGGCGGGCAGCAGCAGACCGATGGCCAGCACCAGCAGGCCCAAGGCGGCGACCGCTATTTCTGGCGCCAGTAATTCATAACTCATCAGAAGATCCCTCCCACTGAGCCGGGACCGATCTGCACCAGCAGCTGCCCCACCCCGCTATTGATAAGATCCATAATCGTGAACGGCAGGATGCCTCCCACCAGAATGGCCCCGCCCAGGACCAGCAGGGGCACCAGGTCCACCCCGCGCAGATCCTGGAGATGGTCCCATTCCGAGCGCCGCGGCCCAAACAGTACTCCTCCCAGAGTGCGCAGGATGTAGACCGCAGTGATGACAATCCCCGAAATGGCCAAGATGGTGAGCAGGTTATATACCCCGAAAGCACCAACGAAGATGGTGAACTCGCCGATAAAATTGACCGTGCCGGGCAAACCCAGGGAAGCCAGCCCGGCCAGCATGAAGCCTACTGCCAGGCGGGGCATCTGGTGGGCCAACCCGCCAAAATCGCCCACGTTGCGGGTGTGGCTCTGCTGGTAGAGGTGGCCGATCATGGCGAAGAAGAGGGCCGCCATCACTCCATGAGCGAACATCATCATCACTGCCCCGTTGATACTGATCAGGTTTACCGAGGCGATGCCCAGCAGTACATAGCCCATGTGGCTGACCGAGGAGTAACCGACTATATATTTGAGGTCTCTTTGATTCAGACATATGATGCCGGCATATACCACGTTGCCCAAGGCCAGGATGGCGATCAGGGGGGCTACATAACGGGCTCCGGCCGGCAGCAGCAGTAAGCCGATGCGGATAAGGCCATAACCGCCAATCTTCTTCAGGACCCCGGCGTGGATCATACTGACCGCGGTGGGAGCACCAGCGTACCCGTCCGGTGACCAGGCATGGAAGGGGAACATGGACAGTAAGGTACCGAAGCCGAAGGCCATCAGACAGTAGATAAAAATCTGGAAGGTCACCGGGAAGTCCACTCCGGCCAGAGTGCCGATATCCATGCTGGGGAAACCCAACAGTGCCTGCCCCTTGACAAATAAAGCGATAAGACCGACCAGCAGGAAAGCGCTGCCGATCAACAGGTAGATGGTCAGCTTCATGCCTGCATATTCCTTGGTGACCCGTTTGGAGGAACCGAACATGATCACCAGCAGGTAAATGGGGATGACTACCACCTCGTAGAAGAGGAAAAAGATGAACAGGTCGGTGGCCACGAAGGTGCCCATGACTCCGCTTATGAGCAGGAGCAGAAGGGCGAAGAACTCCTTGACCCGCTCCTCGGTATGCCAACTGGCGTAGACCGCACTGAAGCCGATCAGGTTGGTAAGCAGTAACAGGGGCAGGCTGATCCCATCCACTCCCAGGGCATAGCTTACCCCCAGGTCCCGGACCCAGGGGATGGACTCCACGAATTGCATACCCCCCTTGGCCTGGTCATAACCGAAACAGACTCCCAGGGAGAGCAGCAGGCTGGCCAGGGTGGAGACTGCCGCTACGGCGCGGATCGAGCTCTCCTGGCGGGGAGGCAGGATCATGATCAACAGGGCGCCCAGGATTGGAAGCAAGAGGGCAGCGGATAGGATGGGAAAATCGCTCATTCGCTATCCACCTCCTTAAACCATGGCCGCAATCGCGGCCATGAGAGCAAACAGCAGCAGGATGACTACCCCCAGCACCACCCAGGCGGCGTAGGCCTGGACCTGCCCAGTGACGGTATAGCGCAGGGCACGTCCTGATGATCCGGTCAGGTATGCCAGGCCATTGACCACTCCGTTGATAATCTTGAGATCGACCCACTCCAAGGCCCGGGCACCGGCATCGACGACGACCCTTCGCAGCCAAGCATAAAGTTCATCTATGTAGAACTTGTTATAGATCAATCCATACAACCAGGCCCAGCGGCGGCGGAGATCCTCGGCCCGCACCACCTGTTTTTGGTAGATCAGCCAGGCCAGCCAGATGCCGGCCAGGGACAGCAGGGATGAGGTCAGCATGATAGCAGGGCTGGCGGCATGATGGGCCACGCCGGGAGCGGTGATGTAGTGTGCGAAGACGTTGTTGGTCAAGGGTGAGCCGAGCAAACCTGCCACTACCGACAGGAAGGCCAGGATAATAAGTGGTCCGGTCATCACCGGGGGTGATTCATGGACAGGTTGGCCGCCTGCTCCGGCGCCGAAGAAAGCGGTAAATATCAGCCGGAACATATAGAAGGCGGTCATGAAGGCTACCAGCGAACCCAGCAAGTAGAGTCCCAGGTAACCGCCCGCATAAGCGCCCATTAAAATCTCATCTTTGCTCCAGAAACCGGCCAGTGGGGGGATGCCAGCCAGGGCCAGGGCGCCGATGACGAAAGTCCAGGTGGTCACCGGCATCTTTTGAGACAGCCCGCCCATCTTCCAGATATCCTGTTCTCCCTGCAGGGCGTGGATGACGCTGCCGGCCGCCAGGAATAAAAGGCTCTTGAAGAAGGCGTGAGTCATCAGATGGAATATCCCGGCCGTCATGGCGCCTACCCCCATGGCCATCACCATGTAGCCCAATTGGCTCAAGGTGGAGTAGGCCAGGATACGTTTGATATCGTTCTGCACCAGGGCGATGGTGGCTGCGAACAAGGCGGTGAAACCGCCCACGGCAGCGATCAACAGCATCACCTGGGGGACCTGGCTGAAGATAAAGAAGGCTCGGGCGATCAGGTACACTCCCGCCGCGACCATGGTGGCGGCATGGATGAGAGCGCTGACTGGGGTGGGGCCCTCCATAGCGTCGGGCAGCCATACATGCAATGGGAACTGGGCGGATTTGCCCACGGGCCCGAAGAACAGCAGGATTGAGATGGGCAGGAGCACAGCCGGATTATGATAGTTGGGGATGCGGGCAGCCAGTTCACTGTAGTTCAAGGTGCCAAAAATTATCGCCAGGAACAATATCCCCAGCAGGAAACCGAAATCACCGATCCGATTGGTGACGAAAGCTTTGATGGCGGCATCCCGAGCCGAGGGTCGCCCGAACCAGAAGCCGATCAGCAGGTAGGAGCACATGCCTACCAGTTCCCAGAAGACGAAGATCTGACCGAAATTGTTGGCTATCACCAGGCCCAGCATGGAACCGGCGAATATACTCTGATAGGAGAAATAACTGGCCAGGCCTGGATCGCCCTCCATATAACCCAGCGAATAGACCTGCACCAGCAGGGCCACTGCGGTGACCACGATGAGCATGACTGCCGCCAGCGGATCGACCAGGATGCCCATATCCACTTTAAGCCCAGGCATCTCCAGCCAGCGCACTGACACCTGGAAGACCTGGCCCGGCCCCTGGCTGAAGACTTCGAGAGCCACCAGCAGGGAGAGCAGGAACGAGATGCCGATGGCGCTGACGGAAACACCTGCCGACACTTGGGGCCAACGGTGCAGCCACAATCCGATCGCCCCGAAAGCCAGGAAGGGCAGTACCGGTATCAGCCAGCTTATCGATAATATGTCTTGCATACAGGCACCCCCTTCCTCACCATTTCATCAGGTTGAAATCATCCAGGTTGACCGAGCGGCGCTGCCGGTAAATCGATATTATCAGGGCCAAGCCCACCGACACCTCGGCGGCTGCCACCACTATGACAAAGATGGCAAAAAGCTGCCCCAGGCTGGCCGCCGGCTGAACGAATCTATTGATAGCTACGAAATTGACGTTGACCGCGTTGAGCATCAGTTCCACCGACATTAGGATAGCGATGGCATTACGCTTGGCGAAGACTCCATATAGGCCTATCCCGAAGAGGGCGGTCCCCAGCAGCAGGTAGTGATTCAGTCCGATCATATTTTGTCAGCCCCCTTCGCCAGGATGATGGCTCCTACTACCGCCAGCAGCAGCAGGATGGCGGCGGCTTCAAAGGCCACTACGTAGTTGCCCAGCAGCAGTTGGGCCAGGGCTCCCACCGCGTCGTCATCAACCGGCCCGGCGGGTAAGGAGGGCCAGGTGGTAAAGCCAATCGCCAGGCCCAGGCCGATCACCACCAACCAAGCCAGCAGACCACCCAGGTAGTGGGTGTCCCGGCTGGGAGTGGTTGGATTGGTGGTGCCGGGATCAGGTTTCATCACCAGCATGATGGCGAAGATTATCAGAACCGCTACCGCTCCGGCATAGACCAGGATCTGCACCAGGCCCAGGAAGCCAGCCCCCAGGTTGAAGAAGGTCAGGGCTACCCCCAGGAAGGTCAGGATAAGGGCCAGGGCGCTGCGGACTATGTTGCGGCTCCATACCACGGCCAGGGCGGCGGTGATGGTGAAACCGGAGATGGCCAGGAAAACCAGCTGGTCTAGGTTCATTGGTTCAGCCCTCCTTCCCCGGGATTGCCTTTCTTCTCTTTAGCCACCCAGGCGGCAGCCAGTTTGGCGGCCTTGTCCCGGTCATCGACCAGCAGTTCAGCCAGTTTGGCCCGTTTCTTCTCATCCTGGTCCATCAAGGCGGTCATTACCGCGGCCTCTTGTTCATCGGGTAGGATCCGGGCCAGGGTCTTAAGCGGATTTTTAGCCAGAGCGCCTTTCATGGCTTCGATCTGGCGCAGTCGTTTGGAATCAGCTTCAGAAAGTCGGGCTTCAACCTGAAGGGGTCCGTTTCCACTGCCCGAGTCATCCGCCGGGCTGAGGGGATTGTTATCATCTCTATCCCCGGTCGCCGTTTCCGCCGGTTCTCCGGTTGGGGCTGGGTCTGGGCCGGCAATCGATTCGGTATCATCGCTGTCCGCTGGCTTGCCTTTTTTGACCCAGGCAGCGGCTAGTTTGGCAGCCTTATCGCGGTCATCGACCAGCAGCTCGGCCAGTTTGAATCGCTTCTGGTCATCTTCGTTCATCAAGCCAATCATTACCGCCACATCTTTTTCGGCCGGCAGAATCTTAGCCAGGGTCTTGGCGGGGTTCTTGGCCAGAGCGCTCTGAATAGCCTCGACCTGCTTCAGACGTTTAGCATCCGCTTCCCCGGTGACTGTGGCCTCGGTGGTTTCCGCCGGGCTGACCGCGGTTTTGCCGGCTGGGACCAGTTCCAGTTCGAGGGGGCGATGATAGACTTTCTTGATATCCCCGCGGACAGCCTTGGTCAATTCAAAATCATGACTGAAATAGAGGGTAGCGGTGGGGCAGATCTCCACGCACAGGTTACAGAACAGACAATATTGCAAGTCGATGGTGTACCTTTCCACCTTTTTCTTTTTAGCCCCTTCGTCCCGGTAAGTCTCCAAAGTTATTACCCGGTTGGGGCAAGCCTTGACACATTGCCCGCAGGCGATGCACTTGGGATAGTCGTATTCCAGGGAACCGCGGTAACGGTCCTGCAGGTTGGGCCGCTCCTCGGGATATTGCTGGGTGATCTCCCGCTCGAAGGTGTGTCGGGCGGTGATGCCCAGGCCTTTTAAGAGTCCTTTGCCCAGCATCCGGTCACCACCTCATTCCTTTGAATATCTCCAGGCCCACCCCGGTGATCACGATGTTTATGAGGCTGACCGGAATCAGCACTTTCCAGCTGAACGACATCAGGTGATCCATACGGATACGGGGCAGGGTCCATTTCAGCCACATAAACACCAGCATCAGCAGGTAGGTCTTGATAATTATCCATATCCAGGACGGCAGCCAGGGGCCCTGCCAGCCACCGAAGAAAAGAGTGGCGGCCAAGGCTGAGACGGCCACCAGGTTAGTATATTCGGCCAGGAAAAACAAAGCCCAGCGCATGCCGGTATATTCGGTGTAGGCGCCGGCGGTGAGCTCCTGCTCAGCTTCCGGCATATCGAAGGGACCGCGGTTCAATTCCGCGGTGGCAGCGATGAAATAGGTGACGAAGGCCACCGGCTGCAGGATTATGAACCAAAATGGGTGCTGCGCCGCTACTATGGCGGACAGGTTGAGGGAGCCGGTGATCATCACCACCCCCAGCAGGGAAAAGGCCAGGGGGATTTCATAGCTTATCATCTGGGCTACTGCCCGCATGGCCCCCAGCAGGGACCATTTATTGTTGGAAGCCCAGCCGGCCATCAAGATGGCGATGGTGGTGAGGGAGCCCACCGAGATGAAATAGAAGAGACCGATGTTGAGATCAACCACCGCCATGTCTTGACCCATCGGGATCACTGCATAGAGGAGGACCGAGACGATAATGAAGAACATGGGGGCGGTCTTGAATATCAAACGGTCAGTTTGAGAGGGGATTATATCTTCCTTGGTCAGGAGCTTGAAGGTATCGGCGATGGTCTGGAAGCAACCGAACGGTCCCAAGCGGTTGGGCCCCAGACGCTGCTGCATGAAGCCTGACACTTTGCGTTCCAGCCAGACCAGGATGAGCACATTTAAAGTGATAATCAGGACGATGGCGGTCCATTGCAGGACCAGCAGGACCAGGTCCGCCCAGAAGGGGCTCAAACCCAGGTGCTGCAACCAGGTGGTCAGGGCCCGGGCCAGGTCGACTATCAGGTTTTCCATGGGTCCATCCCCCCTTCTTCTCTAGCGGTCCGATTCGCCCAGAACTGGGTCGAGAGTAGCGATGTTGGCTATGATGTCCTGGAGCTTGGCGCCCCGGGAAATGAGGGGCAGCACCATGAGATTCACGAAGCTGGGGGCTCTTACATGCAGCCGGGACGGTTTCTCAGTGCCGTCACTGAGCAGGTAGAAACCCAGTTCGCCCTTGGCTGACTCGATGCGGTGGTAGACTTCCCGGTCTTTCTCGGGCTTCAAGACGCGGGGCACCTTGCCCTGGATCTCCCCGGCCGGCATCTGATCCAGCGCCTGCCCAATTATGCGGGCGCTCTGCTGGATCTCATCCAGACGCACCAGCAGACGAGCCATGCAGTCTCCCTTTGGGGCTATCGCCACCTCGAAATCGAAGCGGTCATAGATGCTGTACGGGTCTGCCTTGCGCAGGTCATAGCTGATCCCGCTGGCACGGAGATTGGGACCGGTCACTCCATAGGCGATAGCGGTGTCCGCCGCCAGCACCCCGATGTTGTTACAGCGGGCTTGCAGTATCTCGTTACCGGTGAGCAGCCCGTTGTATTCATCCAGCATGGCGGGCACATCGGCCAGGAAAC
>JAQVXF010000029.1 GCA_028709355.1 Syntrophomonas sp. | reverse complement strand
AACATCCCTGGATGTGCAAGTGGTCATGCTGGGAGTTTGCCAGAAGGGGCATCTAGTAGTGGAAGCCAAGAGGATCAAGGTGGGGCGCAGCGTAGCCAAGTCAGAGGCGGTCATCAAAGACAGCCAGGGTAGAATTGTGGCCCATGGCACCTCCAAGCAGCTCATCACTCAGGGGATGCAGACCATAAACCATGCCGCTGCCTCGATAGGCTATTCGGATTTGCCACCTAAATTCATCAGCGAGTGAGCCGTTGGCGGGAGACTGGATGTTAACCTTTAAGCGTGCTCCGGACATCCTGCTTCCTCTATAACCCTGGCTTCAGCTGGGGCCCTTTTGTTGGGCATGGTCACAGCGGCGGCCGATTTCCGCGCGGGGGATTTTTTCGCAATAATTCGTATAACAGGGATAAATGGAGATGGGGGGCTGGGCGGTGAGTGTTGTGCGGGTCGAAAACCGGGGCATCGATCCCCAATTTTTTAGGTTCTTGTGTGAACGGTGGTCGGTCCCGGCTCACCGAGCTTTGGCAGCTGACCTGGCCTATCTGGGTCCGGGTCAGGCGGGGGTACTGATGAAGTCCTGCCACCATTATTCCACGGTACGAGGCCGCCTGCACGGTGGCATCATATCGGCAGTCCTGGATACTGCCATGGGTTGGGCCCTGTTGAGCCTGGGCTATAGTCCTATCACCACCGATATGTACACGAACTACCTGGCCACCGTCTTCGCGGACACCGCTTTGACCGCCGAGGCCGAGGTCGTCCACCTGGGCAACCGCACCGCTGTAGCCCAAGGCACCTTGCGGGATGACCAGGGACGGTTGGTGGCCACCAGCCGGGGGACATTTGCCATCAAAGAGATCAAGCCCCGGATGGAATAGTAAAACCGGGGCCTCTATCCGGACCCCGGCATGCGGATTGACAGCGGCAACATTTTATTCTTCCTCTTCGATCAGGACCGGGGCTTCATCCTCGTTGCGGTCCCCCAGGGTGTTGATCTCCCCGCAATTTCGGCAGATATAGTCTCCCTCATCGTAGATGAACCAGGTATCCTCGCCGCAGGCGGTGCAATAACCATCGATCTTGTTTTCCATAGTTGAGCCCTCCATTTCCATAATGTTGTGGTAGACTTCATCCTGGTCACCAGAGGTTCTCACCTACATTATACCTTCAAACCAACCCGCAAGCAGTTCTTTTACCCGCGCTATGAGTCAATCTCTGTGATAACATAATAGTCAGAAGCTATCTTTCACGTCCTTGCATCTCAACTGAAGGAGGCGCTGTAATGACTGAAGACATCACTGCCCACCTCAAAGAATTTGCTGTCCTGCAGGGGGCCGATCTGGTCGGAGTGGCCGACCTCAGAAGGCTCGAGGGTATCCGGACCATTCCCGCTGACCTCCTGACTCCCTACACCCATGGAGTGGTATTCGGAGTCCATTTCCCTTTCGACGTGTTCGAACCCATAATCGATGCTCCCACCGCCTTGTACTCTCGTCAGCAGACCACCGCCAACAACCTGCTGGACCATATCGGTTTTCGGGTGCAGCAGAGGTTATCCAGCCAGGGGCACCGGGCTCAGGCTCTGCCAGCCTCGCTGGTGGTGGACAAACAGGATTGGTGGCCCAACCTGCCTACTAAAGCGGTGGCTCGGGCAGCTGGACTGGGCTGGATGGGCAAGAATTTGCTCATCATCAATCCTCGTTACGGAGCCCGGGTCAGATATGCCGTGGTCCTTACCGATGCCCCGCTCACCCCAGACCAGCCCATGCCCTTTCGCTGCGGCAATTGCACCAAGTGTGTGGAAGCCTGCCCGGTGGAAGCTATCAAGGGCGCAGCCTGGGAGGAGCATCCCGCTGACCGGGAGACAGCGCTATTCTTCGACCGCTGTCTGGGCAAGCTGAAGGATGACTTCGCTGTCCGTCCCGAGATCGGGCAGCCCATTTGCGGTATTTGCATCAAGGCCTGTCCCTGGACCAACCCCCGGCGGTTATAACCCTCCGCACCGGTCCGGGCTTGGCTGCGGCCACCAATGGTGCAGACCAATTTAGTTCACATGCATGCCTAAATATCCGCGAATCTCCCAGTGAGGAATAATCCCCATTGCCCGCATTGACTTTCGAATCTAACTCAGGAAAGGGAGGATCACGATGACCAGGAGAAGGACCGGGTCAAGGTCAGGCCTCGGAATATTGATGATGATATTGATGGTTGTCATACTATGCGGATGCAGCAGCACTCCATCTGCTTCGCCGCCTTCCGGTCCAGGCTCCAGCCAGGATTCTACCAATGGCACCCAACTGGCGGCCTGGAACTCTGACGGGATGGTATCTGCCAACGAATATACCCAATCCAAGAGATTTGGCGATCTGGAGATGTTTACCCGCCTGGGGGATGGAGTAGTGCATATCGCTATACAATCAAAGAAGGAAGGATACCTGTCCCTGGGCATCAGACCTGAGGAAAAGATGATGGGCGGGGACATAATAACCTGTGTGCTTGACGGCACGAAGGCTACGATCTATGACACCTATGCCATCGGCACCTTCGGCCCTCACCCCGATGACATCAACCAGAGCGGCAGCTACGATATCATGGAGGGCAGCGGCAGCCGGCAGAACGGCGTGACCACTTTCGAGTTCAAGCGCCGTCTCGATACCGGGGACAAATTCGATAAGGCTCTGGTAGTGGGCAATAATCCCATCATGTGGGCGATTGGATCCTCGGTGGACCGCACCACGCGTCACAGCAGCCGTGGCTTCGGCGACCTGGTAATCAAGTAGGCAGATACACCATTAACGGGGTTGCGCTTGACCAGCGATGGCCCAACGGCAGGCAAGGCGTCCATGCAGTAGTGGCGGGGCGCGCTCCTACCATTTCCACTGTTCAGTGAGGTACCAAACTGACAAAGTAGTAGTAGAATTTGCCAAAAGATTGTATATTTATATTATACCTTGATGCCAAGCGGTCCAGACAACTCAGGTCAGACCCTAAGAACCAATAAAGGAGGGATAGAGATGGAGGGCAAGGCGCGAGTAGAGAAGAAGCTCAGGCAGGAACTGAGTGAGGTCAGCAAGGAGATCAAAGCCCGTATAGCCCGGCTGGACGAGCTGTCGGAAGAGCTGGAAGCAGGCTATGGCGACTTGGAAAAGACCTTGAACGTAAAACAGGCAGTCATCGACCCTAAGCTCAATGATCCAGCCATGTCTGGTGAGGCGGCCTGGGAATATGTGTGGAACATGATTCAGAACTCGGTCACAGAGATGGGCACCAGTGCCAAAGCCAGCGTCCAAAAGAACCAGGGGGAGCTGCTCGAGACGTTTCAGAAGCGCAAGGAAGCTTTAAGAAACGAGATCGATGTCACTAAAATGTCGGGCCGTGAGGTATGGGGTGCGGTCTGGAACGCGGTCTGGAATGATATCTGGGGAAGCGTTGATCAGTTCCATCACCACGCATCGACGGAGATCACCAGCTTAGGAGATGAGTTGCAGGAATTACTGGGCAAACAGGCCGAGCTGCAAGGCAAGCTGAATGACATGCGCAGGGGCTGGAATGCTCAGTATAATGTGGTGCGGGGATTCTTCGACAACATGGTCAAAGGAAAATCCTAGTTCCAGGTATCCGGGAATAATTGCCGGGGATACCGGACTTTTTGAAAAAGCCAGCGAAAAGGAACCAAGCGGGGACACTACTTCTTCAAACTCAACATAAGATCCAGCAGGGCTTGCGCCGCAGGGCGTAAGCCCTCTTTTTGCCGATGGAGGAAATTGCCCGGAGCCGCCCATGGTTGGGCGTCAGTTGAAGTTGGGGAACGTGGAATA
This sequence comes from Syntrophomonas sp., assembly GCA_028709355.1. Taxonomy (GTDB): domain Bacteria; phylum Bacillota; class Syntrophomonadia; order Syntrophomonadales; family Syntrophomonadaceae; genus PHAA01. The sequence goes on along the minus strand of JAQVXF010000029.1, from coordinate 5,934 downwards.
TGATTTGGCTGCTTGGTTATGGACTTAAATCGTGCAGAGGAAGATTATGGCGGCACCATATTAAAACCACAATAATAAGGAAGGCTTCTATCTTTGCCCTACCTCGGCAATGCCGATTAAGACGTAGGAACCGTAAACTTCAGCCAGAATCTGGACCGGGCGGTCCAGGGTATTTTTGAACTTCAGGTCGGCCACGCCCCAGTAGACAGTGGCATCGCGCCCGGGCGGCGCGTATTTGACCGGCATGGAGTGGGTATGCCGCTCAATTACCTGCATACCTGATTCCAGGGCAGCGTTATACATGGTGGTGGCGGTCTGGCAGATACCTCCGCCCACCTCGTTCTCAATTTCCTGGCCCACGAAGATGGGGGCTTCTTTGTAACCGGCTTCGATGGTGCGGCGGCCGACGGTTCGGTTGAACGAGAATACCGCGCCAGGTTCCAGGATGGTGCCGTTGATATTGCCGGCCGATAGCCGAATATTATTGGTGCGTCCGGCTGGGCTGTTAATAAGGGCGGTGTAGTAAGAACCGATCAGGGTATGACCGGGCCAGCGGGCGCTCAGTTCGCCGCCGATTGTCCCCCAGGTGGACAGCCCGGAGGGGGGCTGGGGACTGGATGTCACTGGGGGCGGAACCGGGGGATTGGCCAGCAGATATTGCTGATAACCAGGGCTTAGTAGAGCGACAGTTGGGCCAGGGGTGTAGTACCTTACCTTGTATCCAAATCCCTCAGCAACCTCCCGCAGAGGCAAATAGATGGAATCCATCCGGTCAGCCGGCTCCAGGTCAGCCAATGGCAACGCCGAGAGGTACTGTTGGGGAGAAAAGATCTGGGTCACATACATGTGGTTGACCAGGGCAGAGCCATCATCCTGGAAGCGGAAGTTGCAGGAGAACATCTCAAAAGTGTCGGCCATGGAGAGCATGCTCTTTCCCTCCCGGTTAACGTAAATGGTGGCCCAACCGTAGGGTTGGTCATCGACCGTGACGGAGCAATACAAAGAAGTCAACTGGGGCGGCACGCCTGGTGGCACCGCCAAGGCCGGCGTACTGGTTACCAGCAGGCCCCAAACCAGGCTCACCAGCAATAGGATTTTAAGTGTCGGTCGGTTCATGGTCAAATTCCTCGCAATAGTAAGTTTGGGGGCTTGGGCCGGATCAAGCTGGCCCAAAACTGAATCGGTTGCCACTGGAAAAATTATACCACCTTATCCAAACGGGGCGGACAGATTTGGTCCGCTGATGAGGTCCTTTTGCTGATATACCCGCCCGGGCACCGGTATAATCATGGACCTCCAGGTCCGGCTAAGCCAGGGGGCACCATGGATGGAGCTCCGTGGCTGTTGATGGCGCTCCGATTAATGGACCCTATTCGGGAAATAAACGGTTGGATTCTGGGCCAGGAATACTTATACTCAGAGCAAGTGATACTCGATGTTAAAGCGTAGACAGGACAGAAGACCAAAGGAGGGATGGCCATGAATGGAACCGACTGGACCAGCCAATTCACCGCTGAGGACATCGAACATAGCAATGTAGCATCAGCTTTCGCATACCTGATCTTTTTACTGCCCCTGCTGCTGTGCCCGAAGTCACCTTTCGGCAAGTTCCACGCCAATCAAGGGCTGCTGCTCTTTATCATCGCCTTTTTCGGGGGATGGGTGCTGGGCTTGATACCGATCCTCGGGTGGATACTGCTGCCTTTCTTTTGGGCGGGGATAGTGGTGCTGGCCATCATGGGCTTCGTCAATGCATTCAACGGCAAGGCCAAGGAATTGCCCCTGATCGGCAAGTATCGTCTGCTTCAATAATAGTTGCCGTCTGACTCAGATGGAAACCCAGAGAATCCCGGCCGCTCCAAACACCGGCCGGGATTATTTTGCCCATTATACCGACCGGCGGTTCCTGAAGGCGTTGACAAAACCAGCTCCGCTGTCGATGGTCAGGACGATCACCAAGACCAGCTTGATGGCCCGGAAAAAAATATCCAGCGGATTCAGGAGTACTTCTCCGCCTTGCTCCAAAACGCTGCTGATGCCAGCCAGGAAATCGGGATTGATTATCGATTTATCCTCCAGCAAGGTAAATAAAAGAGCCAGGGAAAGCCCATTGATAATGAGGTTGGCAGCGGCGATCGAATAGGTCCACCTTCCCTGCACCAGTTTACTGACCGAGAAGAGCAACTGCAGCACCAGTAAACCGTTGATATAGGGCAGGTAGGTCCGGAAGACGGGGATATCCAGGACAGGAATGAAGCGGGGGCCGGTGCTGGAAGGGAACTGCCCTGCGATCAGATGCGCATAGCCGTTCAGGAAGATCATGAAACCAATCGTGAAGATGATTCCGACGAAGATGGCGGCACGGCTGAAATACTGGGCTGCGTGGTTAGTGGTCAGATGGGGAACGGCCGCCTTCTCCTGCCGCAGCTCCGCCAAAGTGGCTTCTTTGGCGGTCCTCTCGATGACAGCGAACACCAGGGTGACCCACCCGAAGGCGCCTATGGAGGCATTCAAGGCGATAACCAGGGTCTTGCCCAGATATTGCCAGGCATTGCCGGTATCGTTGAAGATCCAGTCCACCGTATTGCCGACCAAGGTTCCCAACATCGCAACTGCCACAACTATTTTCAGCACCAGCAGGTATGTGTCGAATAACTCCGGACCGATCAAATAACCTTTCTTGCCGGTCGCATTCATCTGGGATCACCTCCGTTCCGGCTTACTTCAAGAATTTTGCCAAGCGCGCATTGGTGTCGCTGATCTCGAAGCTCTGGCGATACTCAACGTTTTCCAGGCCTTCCCGCAGAGTTGTCTGCCAACCGCGGTTGTAGAGGGCTTTGTTGGCGGCGATAGCTTCGCGGCTATTCTTCATGATCATTGACGCGGTCTTCTCCACTTCTGCCCGCAACTGGTCACCGGGAACCACGGCGCTGACCAGCCCGTACTCCAATGCCTGCCGGGCGCTGATGTTCTGGGCGGTGAAGGTATGGTAACGAGCCCGGTTGATGCCGATGATACGGGGCAAACGCTGGCTCATACCCCAGCTGGGGCGTATCCCGAATTTGCAGTGGGTATCTCCGAATTGGGCTTCTTCCGAGGCGATGATGATGTCGTGGCACAACAATAACTCCAAACCACCGGTGAAGACCCAGCCGTTGACCATGGCGATGACCACCTTGGAGGCCGACTCGATGGCTTCGATCAAGGCCCGTCCGCAGTGGTCGATCAACGGCCCCACCGCGCCTCCTTTAAATTGGATTTGGCCCAGGGCTTTCAGGTCCAGGCCGGTGCACCAGGCCCGCCCGGTACCGGTTACCACCATCACCCCTACCGCAGGATCTTGGTCTAACGCTACTATGGCCTCCCTCACCCCGTCCAACATCTCCAGGGTCAGAGCATTGAGGGCCTCCGGGCGGTTCATGGTAATCCAGCCTATACCTTGGGTGGTTTCGATCAGTACCTGTTTCTGCTTGGGCATCGTCTCACCGCTCCTTCCATTAAATATAGTATCGCTCGTCGTAGCCATCTTATTGATTTTGATTGTTGATCAGCTGCACTGGAGCATCATTAATTTAATAAGCCTAACATTACTTAATTAGATTGTATCCTGTCCGCTCATATTTGGAAAAGGTATTAGGCGATGGGACTGTCTATCAGTTCCCCAACCCCCGTCAGCTTGTGCGTGACTCCTGGGTGGGCTGGGCCAAGAGATATTCTCTCACTTCGGGTTCAGAATGGTTGCAATGCCAAGATTTTCATGCCAAATGGCCGCTTTTCAGATATAATATGACAGTAATCAATCAGAGAACCGCAACTGAAAGGAGACAGAATATGCTTGGCAAGACAGTTCAGGAAATCAATATAGGAGATACCGCCTCGTTTACCAAAACCGTGACCGAATACGATGTTTATTCAATCGCGGGGGTGACCGGCGACTTTAATCCGGCCCACATCGATTCCATGTACGCCAGCGGGACCAGTTTCGGCAAGAGGATAGCCCATGGAATACTGTCGATCGGTTTCATTTCGACGGTGCTGGGTAACCAACTGCCTGGGCCCGGATCAATCTACGTACACCAGTCCTGTGATTTCAAGCGTCCCATATTTATCGAGGACACCATCACTTCGACGGTCGAAGTCACCAAGAAGGACGAGGAGAGGAACCGGGTGTGGCTGCGGACCTTCTGTACCAACCAGCGGGATGAATTGGTGGTGGATGGAGAGGCTATCATGATGCCGGTGCGCAAGAAAATGGCCTAATTGGGATTGAGATTGGAACCTTGGCATATCGAACTTCTGTGTTTGACGTCAAATACCTTACCGTGGTATAATCAAATTTGCGTTATCCCAAATGGATGTTAAAGTCTATTAAAACGCATGTTTGAGGAGGAAAATAAGAATGTTTGATACCAAGGATAATCTGGCCAACAGCTTCAAACTCATGGAAGATTCCATGGGCAAAATGTGGGATTTCTGGGCGATGAGCATGAAGAGCCTGACCGCCACCCAGGAACAGATAGAAGAAATGACGCGCCGGCAGATGGAGCAGAGCAAGGCCGCCCTCGAAGAGATGACCAAATTCGAGGAGGAGCTCAATAAGCAGATGCGCAAGAATCAGGAGCAGTTCCAGAAGATGGCTGAGGCTGCTTTTGTAAGTAGCTATGATCAGGTCAACCAGGCCAATCAACAGTTGATTGCTGATCTGACCGGTCAGGTCGAGGACCTGAACAAGCAGATGCGCAAAAACCAGGATCAGGTCCGCAAGATGGTCGAAGAGACTGTCGCCAAGACTTATGACCAGGCTGAAAAGGCTCGCCAGGACATGGTCACCAGCCTCAACACCAAGGTTGCGGAAATGACCAAACAGGTCCAGGGCAACCAGTCCGCGGTTCAGAAGATGGTCAAGGACGTGGTGATGAATACTTACGAACAGGGGGAAAAGGCCAATAAGGCCTTGCTCTCTGGTCTGTCGGGCCAGGTTGCTGATCTGACCAAACAGATCAAGAGCAACCAGGCCCAGGTCCAGCAGATGGTCCAGGACGCGGTCATGAACACCTTTGGCGAAGCCAATAAGGCCAACCAAAATATGGTGTCCACCCTGACCGCGCAGGTGGGGGACCTATCCAGCAAACTAATGGACCTGACCAAGCAGTATCAAGGCTTGGTAAAAAAAGCGGAAGCTACCCCGGCAGCAGCTCCCAAAAAAGAAGCAGCCGCCAAGAAGTCCGAATAAATTAAACTGAATTAGGTGTTTTGTGATCCGTTTGGACGATAACGCAATATTGGAACCGGAGGCCCCTTGCAAGAGGGGCTTTCGTTTGCCAAAAAATGCACCGCCCCACAGTCGGTAGTGGGCAGAAGGAATTTTTGTTGTATCATTAGTAAACAGAGGAGTAAACAGGAGTGAATCATCGGCGGGGCCAGCCGCAACTGGGGGAGGCATAAATATGAAGGTGATAACTATCGTCAACAGTCATGCCGGCAGCGGTCAGACCACGGTGACCGTCAACTTGGCGGCTGGTTTGCTGGCCAAAGGGCACCGGGTCCTGATACTCGATTGGGGCCGCAATGAAAAGCTCCGGCACTGGTTGGGAGTGGAGCTGCCGCCCAACGACGCAGGCTGGGATTCATCCAATCCTACAGCAACCACCCGCTGGGGGGTGAACCTGCTCAGCCGGGCGGATGAAGACCCGAAACAATCAACTGCCGAATTGGTTAGGTCTCTTCAGGCAGCAGCGGTTTACGACTACCTGCTGATCCACCCGGCTTCGCCAGAATACCGGGAGGCGGCGCTGGGATTGGAATCCCGGCTGGCTATCTGCACGGACCTCGAACACCCCGATGAACTGGGCAGTATCCAAGCTCTCCAGCAGTGTCTCAGCGGTGACGCTTTGGTACTCAAACCGGTGGATCTGATCATCTCCAACAAAATCA
>JAQVXF010000028.1 GCA_028709355.1 Syntrophomonas sp. | reverse complement strand
TACCGACACCGACGCGAAAGATGTGTGCCGGCGTCCCGATGAATCGAAGGGAGAGATGCGGATCAGGCGGTGCACCCCCTCCTCGCATTTCAATTTCCCGTAGGCATATAGTCCGGACACCATGAAGGTTACGCTCTTAACCCCGGCTTCATCTCCGTCCAGCAAATCCAGGATCTCCACTTTATACCCGGCGTCCTCGGCCCAGCGGGTATACATGCGCAACAGGATCTCCACCCAGTCTTGAGCTTCGGTCCCGCCGGCACCGGCATGCATGGAGACGATGGCATTGCCGCCATCGTTCTCCCCAGAGAAGAGGATGAGCAGTTCATAATCATCGAATCTCTTGGCGAAGCCCTCCAGGTCGCGGATGGTTTCCCGGTACATTTCCGCCTCCCCTTCCGACTCGGTCATCTCCAGCATTTCCTCGAGAAAATGGGCCTCTTCCCAGAAGCGCCGGAATTTATCCACCCGGTTCTGCAGGTCGCTTAACCTTTTTGAAACCTGCTGGGCTTCCAGGTTGTCGTCCCAGAAGTTCTCGGCCTGGGTCGATTTGTGCAGTTTATCGATCTCTGACTGCAGATTAGCGATGTCAAAGGGAGACCCTCATCTCATCCAGACTGTTTATGATGGCCGCGATAGTCCCCTGCGGATCCTCAATCAAACATGATCACCTCTTTCGTCCAATCCAAACCCCAACATCAACTGGCACTGCGCCCGCAGCATTTCTTATACTTTTTGCCGCTCCCGCATGGGCAGGGATCGTTGCGGCCGATCTTCTTTTCCACCTGTACCGGTTTCTTCTCGACGGCATCGCCCTGGTTGGTAACCATCTTCTTTTCCTCCGGTTTTACTACTACCTTGACCCGCAGCACATACCGGACCACGTCTTCCTTGATGCTGTGGACCATGTCCTGGAAAGCTTCATAGGCCTCGAACTTGTATTCCACCAGGGGATCCCGCTGGGCATAGGCCCTCAGGTTTATACCATTGCGGAGTTGGTCCATAGCGTCGATGTGGTCCATCCACTTGTTGTCGATTATACGCAGCATGATGGCTTTTTCTATATCCCGCATCATCTCGCTGCCCAATTCCTGTTCCCGGGCCTCATACAAAGCATGGGTCTTCTCACCAAGCCGTTGTTTGACCTCTTCTTTGGTCATGCCTACCAGGGCTTCCGGTTTGAACTCGGCGCCCGGGAGAATATTTTGGTCGACATAGGCGATCAGCCCCTCGAGGTCCCATTCGTCCGAATATTTAAAATCGCCGGCGAAACTATCTACCACCTTGTCGATCACATCATCGATCATGGCAGTCACTGTCTCTTTCAGGTCTTCGCCGAAGAGAACTTTCTTACGGTCCTTATAGATGACCATGCGCTGGTTGTTGATGACATCGTCGTACTCCAATACGTTCTTGCGGATTCCGAAGTTGCGCGACTCTACCTTCTTCTGGGCATTTTCGATGCCCCGGCTGATCATCTTGTTCTCGATGGGAATGCTGTCGTCCATACCCAACCGGTCCATCAGTCCCTCGATATTGGAGGATCCGAACAGCCGCATCAGGTCGTCCTCAAGAGATACATAAAACCTTGATTCTCCCTGATCCCCCTGGCGACCGGAGCGGCCCCGCAACTGATTGTCGATGCGGCGCGATTCATGACGTTCAGTACCCAGTACATAGAGGCCACCCATCGACTGAACTCCTTCCCCGAGGACGATGTCGGTGCCGCGGCCAGCCATATTGGTAGCGATGGTGACGGTGCCCGGCTGCCCGGCCTGGGCGATTATCTGGGCTTCCTTCTCATGATGTTTGGCATTGAGGACCTGATGCTTGATGCCCTTTTTTGCCAGCATGTTGCTGAGCATCTCCGACTTCTCGATGCTGATGGTGCCGACCAAGACCGGCTGGCCCTGCTTGTGTTTCTCTGTGATATCGTCGACTACCGCCGCGAACTTGCCCGGCTCACTGCGATAGACCCAGTCCGGATTATCCGCCCGCACCATGGGCAGATTGGTGGGTATGGCGATGACATTCATCCCGTAAATGTTCATGAACTCTTCTTCTTCAGTTTTGGCGGTACCGGTCATTCCAGCCAGTTTCTTGTACATCCGGAAATAGTTTTGGAAGGTGATGGTGGCCAGGGTCATGGATTCCTTCTCCACCTTGACCCCTTCCTTGGCCTCGATGGCCTGGTGCAGCCCATCGCTGTAGCGACGGCCGAACATGAGCCGACCGGTAAACTCGTCCACGATGATGATCTGGTCATCTTTGACCACGTAATCCCGGTCCTTTTTCATCAAGGTTTGAGCCCGCAAGCCCTGGTTGATATGGTGGGCGATCTCCATGTTTTCAGAGAGGTTGTCGATGGCGAAGTGTTTTTCGACCTTCCGTACCCCTTCTTCGGTCAATGTCACCACATTGGCCTTTTCATCGACTATATAGTCTTCCTCATTGACCAGGCGCGGGATAAACTTGGCGATGCGTAAATAAAGTTCGGTGGGTTTACTGCCCTCCCCGGAGATGATCAGTGGGGTGCGGGCTTCATCGATCAAAATGGAGTCCACCTCATCGATGATGGCGTAGTTGAGGGGGCGCTGTACCATGTTGTCGCCGGCTACCACCATATTGTCGCGCAGGTAATCGAATCCCAATTCATTGTTGGTTGCGTAAGTCACGTCACAGGCATAGGCAGCTTTACGCTGGGCATAGCTGAGATCATGGACGATAAGTCCCACCGACAGACCGCAGAATTCATAGACTGGTCCCATCCAACCGGCGTCACGGCTGGCCAAGTAATCGTTGACGGTCACTATATGGACCCCTTTGCCCTCCAGGGCGTTCAGATAGGCGGGCAAGGTGGCTACCAGGGTCTTGCCTTCACCGGTCTTCATCTCGGCTATCTTGCCCCGGTGCAATACCATTCCGCCGATCAGCTGGACGTCGAAGTGCCTCATCCCCAGGGTTCGGCGGGCCGCCTCCCGCACCATGGCGAAGGCCTCCGGCAGGAGGTCATCGATGGTTGCACCTTCAGCGAGCCGCGCTCTGAATTCTTCGGTTTTAGGGGGGAAATCCTCATCCGCCAGTTGGCGGTACTGGCCTTCCAGTCGGTTGATATCTTCTACTGCCCGGCTGAGCTTTTTGACCTCTCGTTCACTGTCATCAATCAACCTTTTTACAAAATCCTTGATCACGGTAATATAACCTCTCTTCAAAAAAAGAGGAACCATAACGGTTCCTATAGAAACTTAATACTTTTTCATATTAGCATTTTTGCCCGGTACCAGCAACTAATCGGGCTCTATCAGACCATAGTTGCCGTCCATCCTCTTATAGACCACGTTGATGGAACCGGTGTTGGCATTATAGAACATGAAGAAATTGTGGCCCAGCAGGCCCATCTGCATAATCGCCTCTTCGGTATCCATGGGTTTCATCACGAACCGTTTGGTCTTGACTATCGGGAATCGGTCCCCATACTCCTTCTCCAAGTCTACTGGCTTGGCTTCCCCCACTACCGCCTGCCGTAATCCGGCGCCCCGGTGCCGCCGGTAGAGTTTGGTCTTGTGCTTGTCTATCTGCTTATCAAGTTTCTCCACCACCAGATCGATAGCGCTGTACATGTCATCAGCACCTACTTCAGCCCGGATGATAAGCCCATTCAAGGGTATGGTCACTTCCACCTTATGCTTTTCCTTATGTTTCTCTCCTTCCAGGGACATAGCCACCTGGGCAGTTCTGCTCTCATCCAGGTATTTGTCTAGTTTGGAAAGCCTTTTAGTGGTATAGTCTTTGAGTGCATCAGTTACCTCGACGTTCCTTCCTCTGATATCCAGTTTCATACAACCACCCCTTTCCTTGCTGTAATCTTATTATACCGATTTTACGGGAAATACTGAACCCAATTTCACCCCCCACACCTTGGCTTGCTCATCTCTGATGGGCCCAAGTCTGGTGGAACGAAGCAGAAAAAATAAAGCCGGGCACTAAGCCCGGCGATAGGCTTTTATAGTGATGCCTGTTTTTGCCTCTGGAAGCATTCCAGGCAGTATACCGGGCGGCCTTCAACTGGCTTGAAGGGTACTTCGGTGTCAGCTCCACATTCGGCACAAATTGCGCTGAACATCTCTCGGGGTGCTCTGGTTCCGCTGCTGTTGCGTCTGTTCTGCCTGCATTCCCGGCAGCGCTTGGGTTCATTCTCGAAACCCTTCTCCTGGTAGAATTCCTGTTCACCAACGGTGAATACGAACTCTTGGTTGCAATCCTGACATACCAATACTTTGTCTTCGAACATGTGAAAAAATCCCTCGCTTTTTCGAAAAATTGTCGAGACCTGCAAAAATATACCCCGACTCCCCGACTGTACAAGTAATTATAATCGTAAAGCCAGCTAATGGCAAGGCAGGTCCCGCGCTTTTTTCCTTACCGGCTGGTCGGCCGGCCGAGGAGAGACAAAGGCGATTCAGCCGGGACTGGTTTACCCGGAAACAGATATGGGATTTAGAGCCTGCGGGGTGATATCAGAAGCCCCGGCCAGTGGCCCAGGTGATCACGCAGACCCGATCTGCCCCTGCTTCCAGCAAAGCCCTAGTGCACTCGCGGCTGGTTGCCCCGGTAGTATAAACGTCATCCACCAACAGGATACTCAGGTCTTTTACCTTACTGGGATCCGCAACCTGGAACACACAGGCCAGATTTCTTTCCCGTTCCTCCTTGGTCAGTTCGGTTTGATGGGGCGTCTCCCGGGTCCTTACCAACAGCCCGCAGGCGGTTTTAACCACCAGTGCTTTTCCGATATAGCGAGCCAGCAGTTCAGTCTGGTTGAATCCCCGCACCTGCAGGCTGTTCTTGGATATGGGTACCGGCACGATCAGATCGATCCTGCCGAAGCGCGGTTCGCTCTGTACCTTGCTGGCCATCATCCTGCCCATCTGGGGAGCCAGGTATTTGCGGCCCATGAATTTCAGTACCTTGGTGGTAATGCGAAAAGGATCTTCATACGGCCCTACGGCACGGGCGATGTCAAACAGCGGCGGCCGCGATTGGCAGTCGCTGCAAATAGTCGCGCCTTCCGGCAGATATTTCCCGCATCGCTCACAATTGGGGCCGGAATTCTGTAATTCAGTCATGGTGTCAAGACATTCCTGGCACCATGGTTGCCGGCATCCGAAACGCCCTGGCCGGCGGCAGATGCAGCAAGTCCCCTGGGGGAACAACACATCGAGTAGCGGTTCCAGCATAGCAGCACCTCATGGACAGACCAATAAGCATCTTCGATCGAACAGGACCCGGACTCTCCTGAATAAAATCCGAAGCCGGTCTCTCGATATCGTAATGACATGATATCACAAAACAAACCGCAGGGCCGCGGATGGTTGCGGATTTCGTCATGCTGAGTCAGCACAGCATCCGGCTACAGTAAAAAGGACCAAATAAGTATTCTGAAAGGATCCGGCGTCGCCTTTAGCTCCTCAGAATGACAGAGCAATTACCCTGTCAGTGGTTTCGGAAGACCCCCGTTGATAGGGCCGGTACCGGTTGAAATTCGAACCTCCTCCCGGTCATCGCTTTACGATAGGCGGGGAGGAGGCTGATCGGTCAGTAGTTTGAAGTTTTACGGTTTTTTGGCTGGCCGGCTATCAATAGCGCCGGTGGCTATCTGGCCTCCATCTTGATCGACAGGCTGTTCAGGACCTCTTGCCCCAGGGCTTTGATCCGCTCCTGGCTGGGCGCCTCAATATAGATCCGTACCAGCGGCTCGGTCCCCGAAGGCCGCACCAGTACCCAGCTGCCGTCTTCCAGGATTATCTTCTTGCCTTCGGTGGCATTGAACTTGTCGACTGCCACTCCCGCCAAGGACTTGGGCTGGTAGTCCTTCAGTTCCAGCAGGATCCGCTCCCGTTCTGCCGCCGTGACTTTGACATCCAGCCGCTTGGTCTCCATCAACCCGTATTTGGCCACCACTTCCTGGTTCAGCTGGCTAAAGGTCTTGCCGGTGGCGGCTATCATCTCGGCGGCCAAGAGACCCACCAGGATGCCGTCTTTCTCCGGCACATGCCCGAAGATGCTGAGCCCGCCGCTTTCTTCCACCCCCAGGATACAGCCCTTTTCCCGCAGGCACTCCGAGATGTATTTGAACCCCACCCGGGTCTCGATTACACTCAGGCCGTTTTGCTGGGCGATCCGGTCCAGGTTATGGGTGGTGGACAAGGACCGGCATACCGGACCCCGGAAGGTACGGGTGGCCAGCAGGTGTTCCAGCAGCAGGTAAGCCAGGCAGTTGGGGTTGACAAAATCCCCCTGCTCATCCACTATCCCGAAGCGGTCTCCGTCCGCATCCAGGGCCAAACCCAGGTCGTAGCCATAATGGACCACCGAGCGTTTCAGGTCAGCCAGGCCCGCATCGGTGGGTTCCGGTATGGCCCCCCCAAACAACGGGTCCCGGTAATTGTTGATGGCCCGCACCTCGCAGCCCAGCTCGGGGAGCAGCCGGTCCAGGTAACCCACCCCGGACCCATACATGGGGTCGACTACTATTTTGAGGGGCCGCTGCCGGAAGGTCTCGGGCTGCACCACTTTCAGGACTTGGTCGAAATAGTTGCGGTCCAGGTCGATCTCTTTGAACAACTCCAGCGCTTTGGCCTCCTTGAGGTCCAGTTCATAGATCCGGCACCCCCCCTGGATACGGCGCACCTCTTCCTCGATGGCATCGGTCACCTCGGGCAAAGCCGGTCCCGCATACTCGGGGATGAATTTGATGCCGTTGTATTCGGGGGGATTATGGCTGGCGGTTATCATGATGGCCCCGCCGGCTTGGAAGACCCTGATGGCATGGGCGGCAAGCGGAGTAGGCACCGCTTTGGCGGTGGCCATCACCCGGATGCCGTTGCCGGTTATCACCCGGGCACATTCGGCCGCGAAGTGTTCGGACAGGAACCGGTTGTCATAGCCGATCACGATGCCCTTCTTGCTTAAGTTATTGCTCTTGGCGTAATTGGCGATGGCCTGGGTGACCAGCTGGATGTTGGCGAAAGTGAAGTCCTTGGCGATTATGGCCCGCCAGCCATCGGTGCCAAACTTGATCTCGGTCATAAGTCCTCCTTGGTAGCGGTATAAGGGCCCATTTACTTATAGTTGGCCGCCCCGATCCGCACATATAAAAAATCCTTGATTACCCTGACGATCCGGACCGACGCTTGGCCGTCCCCATAAGGGTTGACGGCGTGGGCCATCTGGTTGTATAGCCCGCGGTCGACCAGCAGGCGCCGGGCTGCTTCATAGACCTTGCCCTGGGCGGTCCCCACCAGCTGCACCGTACCGGCCTGGATGGCCTCGGGCCGTTCGGTGGTGTCCCGCAGCACCAAAACCGGTTTGCCCAGGGACGGGGCCTCTTCCTGCAGGCCCCCTGAGTCGGTCATCACGATATATGATGCATTCATTAGATTGGCGAAGGCCTGGTATTCCAAGGGGTCCAGCAAGTGGATGCGCTCCCGCCCCCCCAGCATCTCCTCGGCCAGGTCTTTGACCGTCGGGTTACGGTGGACCGGGAATACGATCTCCACGTCCTCAAATTCATCGGCCAGCTGCAAGAGGGCCGCATATATGTCCCGCATGTGGTCACCCCAGTTTTCACGGCGGTGGGTGGTGACCAAGATGATGCGGTGCTCGAAATTCAACTTGTCCAGGGCCTCCCCGAACTGGTAGCCCTCGGCGACGGTCTCCATCAGGGCATCGATGACGGTGTTGCCGGTCACCCAGATCTTAAAAGAGGCTACCGACTCCGCCAGCAGGTTCTCCCGGGAGACATCGGTGGGGGCAAAATGCAGCTCCGCCAACCGGCCGGTGAGGCTGCGGTTCATCTCCTCCGGGTAAGGGGAATATTTATTACGGGTCCGCAGGCCCGCTTCCACGTGGCCTACCGGCACCCTTTCATAGAAGGCGGCCAGGGCAGCAGCGAAGGTGGTGGTGGTGTCCCCGTGCACCAGCACCAGGTCGGGCCGCTCGCTCTGCATGATATCCTTGAGCCCGGACAGGACACCGGTGGTTATACTATATAGATCCTGTTTTTCCTTCATCAGGTCCAGGTCATAGTCAGGCACGATCCCGAACAACTGCAGCACCTGGTCCAGCATCTCCCGGTGCTGGGCGGTCACCACCACCCGGGTCTCAATGTCCGCTACCTTCTTCAGTTCCTTGATAACTGGAGCCATCTTGATGGCCTCCGGCCGGGTGCCGAAGACGACCATCACTTTTCCCAAATGCATCGATAATCCCCCAAAAAATTAAGTCCCAATGTACCCGGAATCCCGGGTGCGTTAGGACCATAGTAATATATCGCTGAATTTAAGTCAAAGGGAAGCTACCCTCGGCAAGCGACCGCTCGTCCCGGCTCAGGCTTGCTGATGCGGCTCGTCATCCAACCCTATTCCCCTCATCAGGATGTCAGTTATCTGTTGTGCTGCTGATTCGGCTTGAATCTGCCAGTTCCCCACCACGATCGGGGCCCAGAAGGACATCAGGATGCCCCCCACCATCACCGTCAGCAAACGGGTGTCCACCGGTTTCATCTCCCCGCGCTTAATGGCAGTCTCGAAAAACTGCTGGAGACGCTGCTCTTTCTCCACCCGTTTCTGCCAGGCCCATTTGCGTAATTCCTCATCGATTACATCTGTGTCCAGGAAGATGATCCGGGTAAGGTCTTTGTTATCCTGGCAGAATTGGAGATGTCCCTGCACCAGGACTTTGATCCTTTCCTCCAGGGAAAATGCCGGGCTGATCCCCATCCCAAAACAATGGTCATACAGGTGGAAGCTCTGTTCCATTATCTCTTGCAGCAGCTGCAGCTTGCTGGGGAAATATTCGTATATGGTTCCCTTGCCAATACCAGCTTCTACGGCTATCTCTTCCATCTTGGATTGGTGATACCCTTTATGCGAGAAGACCTGTATGGCTGCGGCCATGATCAATTCCCGCTTACTCTCCCGCATGTTCCCGGTTGCCATTATTGTTCCTCCCGATCCATGATCCCGGTTTCCGGAGCAACATCAGTGCGCCCACGGAGGCGCCGGCGGGCGGATTCCTTCCAGTCGTCGAATATGCTGTATACCACCGGTACCAGAAATAGGGTAATCAAGGTGGAAATCAGCAGGCCGCCGATGACCACCGTGGCCATCGGGGCGGCCATCTCCCCTCCTTCACCCAGGCCCAGAGCCAACGGGAACATGGCCATGACAGTGGCGAAAGCGGTCATCAAGATCGGACGCAGGCGCACCCGCCCGGCTTCGATTATGGCCGCCTGCCGCTCCATACCCCTCTGGCGCAGCCGTTCCAGGTAGTCCACCAATACGATGGCATTGGAGACCACGATGCCCACCAGCATGATGATACCGATGAAAGCCGGCACGTTGAAAGTGCGACCGGTGATGACCAGGCCCAGTACGATACCAATGAAAGCGGTAGGAATCGAGAACATGATTATGAAAGGATTGAAGAATGATTCGTATTGGACCGCCATGACTGCATAGACCAGGATCAAGGCCAGCAACAAGGCCATCGCCAGGCTGGAGAAGCTCTCCATCATATCCTCATTGGCACCGGTGTATTCGACGGTATATCCGACCGGTAATTCGATGTTCTTGACCCCCGCCTGGACATCATCGATCACGCTCTTGAGGTCGCGATTCAACAGGTTGGCGGTGATATCGGCCTCGCGCACCTGGTCTATCCTGGTTATCTGTACCGGCCCCTGGGCCAGCT
>JAQVXF010000027.1 GCA_028709355.1 Syntrophomonas sp. | reverse complement strand
ATCTCCGTCTGGATCGACATCGAAGGCCGGCGGGTATTGTTCGGTCAGGACATCCATGGTCCCTTCAATAAGGGATGGGGTTCGGACCTGAAGCAGTGGCGGGTATCGATGCAGGCTCTGCTGGATCTGGATGCCGACATCCTCTGCGAGGGGCACTTCGGCATCATCCAACCGGCCCCGGCGGTTAGAAGATACATAGAAGGATACCTGGGGCGCTTCAAGTAAACC
The DNA here is from genome assembly GCA_028709355.1 of Syntrophomonas sp. GTDB lineage: Bacteria > Bacillota > Syntrophomonadia > Syntrophomonadales > Syntrophomonadaceae > PHAA01. Next base: position 9,581 of record JAQVXF010000027.1, on the reverse strand, counting down.
ATTGAGGGGCAGTCCCCCAGGCCACCCAACTAAGGCTGATAGCTGTGGCAACACGGAAAGCCGGTTCAAACGACGCACCCATGTATGACTCTATCCCAGGCCTCCTCGTTACCTTAATCCGAAACCATTATACACGCGGCCCGCTATAAATAGACTTAATTGACCTCTGGGGGCGGTTTTTCGCCCCTCCCAATAGTGAAATGGCTATTACCACCATAGGTCCTTTAGAGTTTGAGCTCTCCTTATCAAGCGCACTTCTCCTTCGGCTGTAATAAGAACCTCTGCCGGCAGAGGGCGCGAGTTGTAGGTGCTGGCCATGGCAAATCCATAGGCGCCGGCATCATGTACGATCAAGGCGTCACCTTCCTGGCAGCAGGGAATGACTCGGTCATGCACCAAGATGTCACCGCTCTCGCATATATTGCCCACCACAAAGACCGGTTTGTCGTATTCCGCATAAGGTCTCTCGTTCCCCGGAGCCACACTGATTTCATGGTAACTGTCATACATGGCCGGCCGGACCAAGGTATTGAAACCGATATCGGTACCAACGAAGTAGGTGTGATAGTTTTCCTTGACGGCGGTCACCGTACCCAACAGGGCACCACATTCCGCTACCACATAACGACCTGGCTCGGTACGGACCAGCAACGGACGATTTCTGGCTACCCAGTCCTTGATCAGGTCATCGAGCATGGTGCCCAAGCGGGCTAGGTCCAGGCGAGGTTCGATTCCGTGGCGGTAGGGGATGCCGAACCCTCCGCCTAGATCGACCATCTCCACACTGGTCAGGGAGGCGGCAGTGGCTAAGATGAAGGCGGCGGCTTCTACGTAGGCATCCGGTTCCAGGAACAGGGAGCCGATATGCTGGTTCAAGCCGGTGATGGTCATCTGGTACTGCGCGGCTGCCTCCTGAGCCTTGGGCAGGTCTTCGACGGCGATACCAAACTTGGCCTTTTTGCCCCCCGTGACCACCTTGGCATGGTGACCGGCTCCGATACCGGGGTTGATACGCAGGCATACCGAACCGCCGCGGTTTACCTCCCCCAGGGTCTTAAGCTGGGAGATGGAGTCCACGCTGACCGCAATGCCCCGTTCCACCGCGTAGCGGAATTCGTCTAGGGAGACATTGTTGCCGATGAAGGTGATCCGGTCCGCGGGAAAGCCTGCCATCATTTCCAGGTGCATCTCCCCAGGGGACATGCCATCTACATCCAGGTCTTCCGAACCGATGATTTTCAGCAGCTCTACGTTGGTGTTGGCCTTGGCCGAGTAGTTGACCCGGAAACGGGGATAGCTGAGCAGGCTCCTCATCTCCCGGCATCGCTGCCGCAGGGTTACTTCGTCATATACGTATAGAGGGCTGCCGTATTCCTCAAGTAATTGGTGAGCGTCCTTTTTGCCGAATACTAAATTATCAAAACCCAAATCATTCACTCCTTATGTAAGAGGCTGCCCGGCGGACCCGCAATCGCCGGGACACATCCCAGCGGAAGCTATTTATGCAGACCGGCAAGTGGTTTCATTTTAATTCAGCCACCAAGACTGTGACAAGGTTTCCCACAAGTATACATAACGACAGGAGCAGGTATATCCGACCGAGATCAGAGCGGCCCCACAGAAATCGGGCGGGCTGGGCGGTCAGGAATGAATGAGGCCAGGGCCAGGTTGGCCAGGGCCAGCAGGCCGGAGACCACGAACACGGGAACATAACCGTAATAGGTCCACAGCAGGCCACCTCCCAAGGGGATCAACATCGAAACCGCATGGTCCAGGCTCAGACCCATGGAAAGGGTGGGGGTAAGTTCATCGGCGCTGTCCACAATCCGATTCAAGTAAGTGGTGCGTGCCATCCGGACAGAAAACAGCAGTTGATCAGCAATAAAACAGATCATGATGATGGTAAGGGCTGCCTCTGGGTTGAACCAGGTGGGCGAGAATCCGTACAGGATACTCATAATTACCAGCAGCAAGGACTCGATGGAGATGATTACCCTCTCTCCGAACGCGTCGATGGCCTGACCCAACAAGGGGCGGAAAACCAGGCTCAATACCGTGCCCAGGAAGCCCAGCAGGGCGAACGTCTCCACCCCGCAGCCGAAGACGCGGATAAGCACCCAGGGAGCAAAGGTGAGGAATATCTGTTTGCGGGCGCCAAAGACTATGTTGAGCATGTAGAAGAGCCAGTATTTCCTGTTGATGACCGGCCGCCGGGGTGGATTTTGCAAGGGCTGGGGCTTGATGATAAACAGGCTGGCAGCTGCCAACACCGCAAAGACTCCTGCTAGTCCGAATATGGTCGCGAAAGAAAAATCCCACCGGGAAGCGCCCCAGTATACGGTCATCAATCCCACCAAGGCGCCCAGGGATTCCAGGAACCCGATCTGACCCAGGCGCCGTCCCTCCTGGCCAGCCCGGGCCAGGCGGATACCAATGGAGGGAGTGATGGCCATATAGAGATGGGCTCCGGTACTCCAGACTACCATCCACACCACTACCATCGCCAGGTCGGGGGAAAGAAAACCCTGGCCCCAAAGGGCGATCCCGACCAACAGGGCGGAGAGGGCAGCAATACGGGTGTCCGCCAGGAACATCAAGGCGGTGACAATGAAGACCACCAGGAAACCGGGCAGCTCACGGGGGAATTCCAGGGCACCGCGGGCCAACGCGCTGGCATCGTGGTTCTGGGCCAGGTAGTTGTTGAAGGAAGGATCGTACAGGCCGCCATAGAGTCCCATCAACAGGCTGGCGCCGGCAAAATACACCAGGGGAGTAACCAGGCTTCGCCTATTCTCCAGCATTTAATCCTAGCCCCCTCCCGTTAATGGTCTAAACATCCTCTCATTCTAGCGGTTTGCCCTGGATTTGTGAAGCTGGCTGGGGGGATCGGCTCTTAGCTGGGTTTGCTCAAAACAGCTGATTGCTGTCGGCAGGGGCTGAAATTGGCGGTTGGAGTGGGAGTCAGTTGTAAAAGGCCGGCCATGGTAGTAGAATTCTCATTGTATGCGGGCAAGCTTGGATAGGGGGTGGGATTTATATGGCCGGGAAGATTGTTCTCTACTCGGACAATGGCTGTGATCTGGACCGGGACCTGCTGGATAGTCTGGGGGTCAGGATGTTTTACCTGCCCACCATGATTAGGGGAACCACCTATATTGATCGGATCGACATCCAACCATCGGAATTCTACCGCCTCCTGGCTGAGCCGGGGACGATAGCCACTACCTCTCAGGTCAACGCGGCCACCTTCCAACAGGAGTTTGAAAGAGTGCTTCAGGCGGAAGATGTGGAGATCATATACATGGCTTTTTCAGGAGGACTCAGCGGCACCTATGAAAGCGCCTGTCTGGCCCGGGATCTGGTCGATCCGCAGCGGATCACTGTTCTGGATACCCGCAGTGCTTCAGTAGGACAGGGCTTGACGGTGGTCAAAGCCGCCCGCGCTTGGGCTGCTGGTCAGGACAAAGTTGGGATTATTGCTGTTATAGAAGAACATGTAAAGCGTATGGAGCATGTCTTCATTGTTGGCAATTTGGAGATGCTCAAGCGGGGCGGGCGCATCAGCCCGGCGGCGGCTACCATCGGTGATCTGCTCAGTATAAAGGTGACGCTGCAGATTCAAGACGGAAAGATCATTCCCCTGGAGAAGAATCGTGGTCTGAAGAAGGCCCAGCAGAGAATGTTGGATATCATGGGCGAACGAGGCGGCGAACTCAAACGCCAGACCATCGGCATATCCTACTCCCAGGATCGGCAAGGGGCCTTGGCCATTAGGGACATGGTGCAAGCCCGCTTTGGAGTGGAGGATTTTCTTATCTCCGAGATAGGGACTTTGATTGGTGCCCACGTGGGGATCGGTACCTATGGGGTGTATTTCCTGCGGAAGTAAGAAAAGCCGGCAGGATGCCCCGACGGGCCGCTTAAACATGGAATCCAGCTCCAGTTGTATGTTATAATTGTCCAGTGTATGTGTTGTTACCGGTTAACAGCACTAACAGACAGATCAAAGGTTCTTAGTATTTTAAGGGAGGAACAATTTTTGGAAACCCCGATAATGACATTTCAAGAGATGGGACTCAAGCCCACCATTCTGCGCATGATCGAGAATAAAGGCTTTGAGCTCCCTACCCCGATACAGGTCGAGGCCATCCCGCCCGGTTTGGCTGGTGAGGATATCATGGGCCAGGCCAAAACTGGCACCGGCAAGACCGCCGCCTTTGGCATTCCAATTCTAAACGGTCTTAGTCCCCAGCAGGGCCTGCAAGCCTTAGTGGTGTGTCCCACCCGCGAGTTGGCGGTGCAGGTGGCCGAAGAGATCTCGTCCCTGGGTCAGGGAATGAGGGTCAAAGCGCTGCCCATCTATGGAGGGCAATCGATCGATGTCCAGTTGCGGGCTCTGCGCCGCCGACCGGAAATAGTGGTGGCTACCCCGGGAAGGCTGTTGGATCATATCAGCCGTGGTACCATTGACCTGTCCAGACTGGATTATGTGGTGTTGGACGAAGCCGACGAGATGTTGGATATGGGCTTCCTGCCTGACATCGAGAGGATTCTGGGCCTGTGCCCGCAAGAAAGGCAGACCATGCTCTTCTCCGCCACCCTGGTCCCGGAGATCCGGGAGTTGGCCCGCACCTTCATGAAGAATCCCCAACTGATTGTGATCGCATCGCCAGAACTCACGGTATCCCTGACCGAACAGCATTATTATGAAGTCAATCCCCGCCAGAAGGTGGAGACCATCTGCCGCATCATCGACGTCGAGCACCCCCAGGTTAGCTTGATCTTCTGCCGCACCAAAAAGGGTGCCGATGCCCTCAACCGGGTGCTCAACAGCCGGGGCTATGCGGCCGATTCACTGCATGGGGACATGTCCCAGCGGGAACGCGATCACGTCATGGATAGGTTCCGCAGCGGCAATATATCAATCCTGGTGGCCACCGACCTGGCTGCCCGAGGCCTGGACGTAGAGATGGTCAGCCATGTCTTCAACTTCGACATTCCTGACGATCCTGACAGTTATGTGCACCGGATCGGTCGTACTGGTCGGGCGGGGCGTGACGGGATGGCCATTACCCTGGTGGAACCGAGCCAGATAAGACAATTACGGATAATAGAACGCCACATCGGCAAAAAAATTAAACACCAGATTCTGCCGTCGATGCAGGTGGCTATCGAACGACGCCAGCAGATGCTGGTCAATCGACTCTTGGAGACGGCTGAACCGGAGATGGGTATGTATAATGACATGGCGGCAGAGCTGCTGCAGAATTATGACGCCCAATTCCTGCTGGCCGCTGCCTTGAAGGTACTGGCCAGTGACAGCCCGGAACTGGAGACTGCTGAGGTGGAGACGATCCGTCCCGGGACCTCCCATGTCGAGATTCCGGTGGGCAGGTTCCAGGGGGTGCACCCGCGCCGCCTGGTCGACTTCCTGGTGGCCCACACCGGCATCTCTCCCCGGTTAGTGGGCGATATCGATATCCAGGGCAACAGCACTCTGGTGGAGATCCCCACGGATTACGTGGACCAGATCTACGCGGCGCTGGGCCAATATGAGTCCAGCCTGAGGAGCAACAAGCGCAAACGGATACCTACTGGACGGCGGACTGCCGGAAGGAGGGCCAACTAACTTAACTGGTGGAGCGGACCATAATGATCGGGCAGGGGCACGGACCACAGAGCGAGGCCTTTACCCGATCATTATTTTGCCTTCAGGGTAACGTATCAAGGGCTGGGAACGGTTATAAGCCAAAGCGAATCCCAGCGTCAAAGGCCCTACCCGCCCCAGGAACATGGTGATGATGATCAGGAGTTGCTCCAGTGAGGTATGGGAAGGGGTCAGTCCCAGGCTGAGGCCTACCGTGCCCAGAGCGGAGACCACTTCAAAGATCACCGGCAGGAAATCCTGTTGATGGGTCAGGATGAACAGGAAGGACATGATGATAAAGGTCATCACATACATGACTACGATGGTCAGGGCCATAAACATGTCGTTGCTGGGAATGCGGCGTTCAAAAATCTCGTTATACCGCTTGCCGCGCAGGCGGCTGAGGATAGCTATCCACAGCAGGGCAAAGGTGGAGGTCTTGATGCCGCCGGCTGTCGAACCGGGTGATCCGCCCACGAACATCAGCATGATCATCAGCATCTGGGAGGAGAGGAAAAAGGAGTGCAGGTCCACGGTAACGAAGCCGGCGGTGCGGGCCGAAGCGGTCTGGAAGTAAGCGGCCAGCAGTTTGCTGCCCAGCGGCAGGCTCTGCAGGGCGTGGTGGTATTCAGTGACGAAGATGATGGCGGTTCCTCCAAAGATCAACACCGCGGTGGTGATCAGGACTACCTTGGCATGCAGGGACAGGGCGCGCTCCTGGCGGTAGTGGAACAGCTCATACAGGACGATGAAGCCCAGGCCGCCGGCAATGAAAAGGGTGGAAAAAGTCAGGTTCACGGTAACATCGGTGGTGAAAGCCATCAAGCTGCGGAAATTGCCAAACAGGTCGAAACCAGCATTATTGAAAGCCGATATAGAATGAAAGACCCCGAACCAGACGGCTTTGGGGAAACCATACAGGGGGATCCAGCGTAGAGTCAGGACCAAGGCGGCAATTGCCTCGATCAGGAACGTGATCGACAGCAGATAGCGGAATATCTTGACCACCCCGCCGATAGTGGAGTAGTTCACGGCCTGCTGCAGCACCAAGCGCTGCCGCAGTCGAATCTTCCAACCGAACAGGAAAGCAAAAAAGGTAGCGAAAGCCATGACTCCCAGACCGCCTATCTGGATGAGCACCATAATCACAATATGGCCGAAGGTAGTCCAGTGGGTGGCGGTATCGACTACCACCAACCCGGTTATACAGGTGGCCGAGGTAGCGGTGAACAAAGCGGTCAGCCAGTCGGGCTGTCCGTCCTGCACCGCCATGGGAGTAGCCAGGAGAATCGTGCCGACAAGTATCAAGGCAGCGAAGCTGAGCACCAGTAATCGTGAAGGACTCATTTGGGCTATGTCTATCACTCCATCCTAAAGAATCAATCTACATCTGACAGCGCATCCAAGTCCCGGTTATGCCCCAGGGCCACTAGGATGTCGCCGGACACGATCTGTTGGTCGGGCCCGGGCACTACGAATATCTCTTCGCCGCGCCGGATGGCCAGGATAGTAACATTCATTTTGGGGCGCAGGCCGATCTGACGCAGATTCTGATTGATAAAACTCTTGGGGGTGGTGATTTCGATTATGCTGTAATCGGTCGAGAGAGTTATCTGTTCCATGAAGTTCTGGGACGCCAAAGAACGGGCCAATTTGATGGCCATGTCCCGCTCCGGATAGATGACCAGGTCAGCACCTATCTTTTCCAATACCTTGCCGTGCATCAGATTCTTGGCCTTGGCCACCACTTTCTTGACGCCCAACTCTTTCAGGAGGATGGTGGTCAGGATATTGGACTGCATGTTTTCACCAATGGCTACGATAACCGCATCGAAGTTGGCGATGCCCAGAGCTTTCAAAACCTGCTCGTCCATCGAATCAGCCTGCACCGCATGGGTGGAATACTCCACCGCATCCCTTATTAGTTCCTCATCCAAGTCCACTGCCAGGACGTCGTACCCCATCCGTACCAACTCTTTGATCAGGCTTTCGCCGAATCTGCCTATGCCCAGGACGGCAAACTGTTTGGGTTTCATCTCTGCTTCCTCCCATTTAATGGCTAGGGCTCACCCTGCGGGTCGGGGCCGATACTGATCGGTTACGAAATTGACCGATAGGCACTTTCGTATGCAAAGGTGATGCTGCTAACGGCGGTCGGCTGGTCGGTTACCCCGTCTACCCTGGTTAGATTATAGTATTTATTGAGTGTTTTGGGGATTTTTATTGAATCCGCCCCACCGGTAAATTGATTGAGTCAATGGGTGCTGGGTCGGTCATGGGTCTGGTTGCGTCTTACCAAGTGGGTGGTTCGGCCGAAGATGGTTGCTCTCCGCGCGGGTAGCACATTCTACTGGGTGGGGTATACTGAATATAATATGAGAAGGATTGCCACTCCACGCTACTCATCTTATTGATAAGAATCTGGACCATCAGGTGCGGAAGGAGGATGAAGGAGAGATGGAGATTAATTTGGATAGACAACACCACCAACCCAATCGACTGCTAACGGAGAAGAGCCCGTATTTGCTGCAGCACGCCTACAATCCGGTTGATTGGTATCCATGGGGAGAGGAAGCCTTGGCCAAGGCCCAGCGGGAGGACAAGTTGATATTTCTGAGTATCGGCTACTCGACCTGCCATTGGTGTCATGTCATGGAGCATCAGTCATTTGAGAATTCCCAGGTGGCTAAATTATTAAATGATGGCTTCGTTGCCATCAAGGTGGACCGGGAGGAACGACCTGACCTGGACTATATCTACATGCTGGTCTGCCAGGGTATGATGGGCAGCGGCGGATGGCCCCTGACCATCGTCATGACCCCGGACCGCCTTCCCTTCTATGCCAACACCTATATCCCTCCCTATCGACAGGGTGGGATGCCGGGTTTGATGGACCTGCTGCCCATACTGGACCAAGTCTGGCGGCAGTCCCCGGACAAACCCCGGCAGGCGGCCGCGGAAGTGCTGGATTGGGCCCAAAAAGCAGTCAGGATTGCTCCGGCATGCGGCCTGTCCGATCAAACTCTGCACCAGGCGTTCGGGAGGCTGTCCCGGGTCTACGACCGCCAATATGGAGGCTTCGGTACTGCTCCCAAATTTCCCACCCCCACCAATCTGCTGTTCCTGCTCAAATACCACCAGTGTTACAGGCATGACCAAGCCTTAGAGATGGTGGAGAATACTCTGCTGCGGATGTATCAGGGTGGTATCTACGATCACATCGGATTTGGCTTTGCCCGCTACGCTACCGACGGCCGGTGGTTGGTGCCCCATTTCGAGAAGATGCTCTACGATAACGCCCTGCTGGCGATAACCTATCTGGAAACCTACCGGGAAACCAAACGCTCATTGTATCGGCAGGTGGCCGAGGATATATTCGACTACATCCGTCGCGACATGACCTCACCGGCGGGGGGATTCTATTCCGCCCAGGATGCCGATTCCGAGGGGGAAGAAGGCCGCTATTACCTATGGGATCGGGACAACGTGGTCTCTATCCTGGGTTCCCACGGGGCCCATTTTTGCGATACCTACGATATAACCGCCGGGGGCAACTTCGAGGGCCGCAACATTCCCAACCTGATCGGGCAGTCTGATCCCTTGGAAGCTCGGGCCCGGTTGGACCGGGAACGCCAGCAGCTGCTCCAGGTCAGGGAAAAACGGGTAAAACCGCTCCAGGATGATAAGATCCTGACCGCTTGGAACGGTCTGATGGTGGCTGCCTTGGGTTTGGGGGGGCGGCTGCTGGGGAACCACGATTATCTGCAGGCAGCCAGGCAGGGGGTGGATTTCATTCTCACCCACCTGCGGGCGGAGGGGCGTCTGCAGGCCCGTTACCGGGATGGCGAGGCTAGATATAAGGGTTATGCGGCTGATTATGTCTACTTGATCTGGGGTTTATTGGAGTTGTATGAGGCGGAGGGCGACAAGAGGA
>JAQVXF010000026.1 GCA_028709355.1 Syntrophomonas sp. | reverse complement strand
CCTGGTTGGCGGCATAGATATCCATACCAGCCGCGCCCGGGGTCATGAAACGCGGTAGGGGCAGATCGAAGGAATGCAAGCGGTTGATCAGTACTCTCATGCCAGGTTACCCCACCACCTGGCCAGCTCCTGTTCCACTTCCGGCAGCACCGCGTTGCTGCCAATGGCTGCAATGGAAAATTGCTGGCGGTCGAAAATCTGGTTGGCCAGGTCTTTGATCATAGAAGCATTTACAGCATATATGCGGTCGATGACTTCTTCCGGTGTCATTATCTGGTCGTACATCAGGACCGCTCTGCCGGTCCGGGTCATGCGGTTCATCACGCCCTCTAAGCCCAGTGCCAGGCTTGATTTCATCAGCTTCTGAGTGCGTCTCACTTCCTCCTCGGTTACTCCCTGTTCTATGAATAGCTGGATCTGCTCATATAGGTTGCGGCTAAACTTATCGATATGGGCTGCACTGGTGCCAATATATATGCTGAACAAGCCGGTGTCGGAGTAACTGGCCGGGGACGAAAAAACCGAGTAGGCCAATCCTAATTCCTCCCGCAGTTTCTGGAACAGGCGCGAACTCATCCCTCCCCCCAGGATGCTGTTCATTACATTCTGGGTGAACCGTTTTTCGTCGTGATAGGAGATGCTGGGAACACCCAGGCAGATCTGCAGTTGCTCCACATCCTTGGGAATCATTTTGATAAAAGGTTGGTTGAAACCTGGTTTATCGCAGGATTGAACTGGGACCGGCCCCCCATAACCATCCAATTTGTTCTCCAGGTAATCCTTGATCTTAAGCGGGTCTATATTGCCAGCCACGGCGATGATCATATTGCCCGGCACATAGGCAGCCCGGTAGAAATCCACCAGCTCTTCCCGCTCCATGGACCCGATCGTCTGGGTTGATCCCAGGATGGAATTGCCCATAGCATGGCCTTCCCAAAATTTCCGGGCAAAGACATCGTGGATCAGCTCGTCGGGGGTATCCTCATACATATTGATCTCCTCAATGATAACCTGCCGTTCGACACCGAAATCGTTGTTGGTCATCAATGAATTGAAGACCATGTCGCTGATGATGTCTATAGCGGTGTAGATATCTTCATCCAGTGTACGGGCATAGAAACAAGTGTGTTCCTTGGCGGTATAGGCATTCAACTGCCCGCCCATGCTCTCCATACTCTCGGCGATATCCCGGGCAGTGCGTTCCGGCGTTCCCTTAAAAAGCATGTGCTCGATGAAATGGCTGACACCAGCCAGTCGGGCAGACTCATATCGCGATCCGACTTTGATGTACATTCCCACCGCCGCCGATTTTACATAAGGTATATCCTCAACCACCAATTTGGCTCCATTACCCAGTTCCCACCTGTATATCATACCGTTACCCCCATCCTCAGGTTCCCTCTTGTCAATGCCAACTGGCCTCGCTGTTCTCCCCCAAATGTGCCGCGCTCCATCAAGAGGCAGCCCATCAATCCGAAATCATGAAAACCAAGCGAAAAAATAATACCCACCGCCTCAATCTCATCCAATGAGATAGTCTTTGGCAGTGAGCACATTACATTTTACTTGTTCACCAAGCCGTTACCAGATCTGCGATCAGCAGCCGGCGGCATTTATGGCTTCACCCTATTCGGGATTCGACCCCGACTTGGCCTGCTTCAGAACCGCCTTGCGGGACAGGTTGACCCTACCCTGGCGATCTATCTCGGTGACCTTGACGTCAATCTTGTCACCAATCTTTACAACATCCTCGACCTTGTTCACCCGGGTCTCGTCCAGCTGGGATATATGGACCAATCCTTCTTTGCCGCTGGTCCCCAATACACCAGGGATTATCTCCACGAACGCGCCAAAGTCCATGATCCTCTTGACTGTGCCCTGATAAATCTTGCCTACCTCTACATCAGCCAGGATAGACTCGATCAGGAAGCGGGCTACCTTGGCACCCTCTTCGTCGGTGGCAATGATGAACAAGCTGCCGTCATCCTCTATGTCGATCTTGCAGCCGCTCTCGGCCACTATCTTATGGATTGTCTTGCCCCCCGGGCCTATTATTTCCCTGATCTTATCAGGATTGATCTGCATGCGGATCATCTGGGGTGCATAGGGTGACAGCTCCTGATTGGGCTTGTCGATGGCTTGCAGCATTATCTCCATGATGTGCATTCTGCCAGCTCGAGCTTTGCTGAGTGCCTCCTGCACTATCTCCCGGCTGACGCCGGTGATTTTGATGTCCATCTGCAGAGCAGTAACTCCCTTGGCAGTGCCGGCCAGCTTGAAGTCCATATCTCCCAGGGCATCCTCGATTCCCTGGATATCACTGAGTATGGCAAATTTGTCCTCACCCTTGACCAATCCCATAGCAATGCCCGATACGGGAGCCTTGATCGGTACTCCGGCATGCATCAGCGACATTGAGCTGCCACAAACGCTGCCCATGGAACTGGACCCGTTCGATTCCAACACCTCGGACACCACTCGGACCGTATACGGAAATTCTGCCGTCGATGGGATAACGGCCAGCAAAGCTCTCTCAGCCAACGCGCCATGACCGATATCCCGGCGGCTGGGCCCCCGCATCGGTTTGGTCTCACCGACGCTGTAAGGGGGGAAGTTGTAGTGATGAATATACTCCTTGCTCTCTTTGATCCCCAAACCATCGAGGATCTGGTTCTCGCGGATGGGTCCAAGGGTGGTCACCGACAACACCTGGGTCTGACCGCGAGTAAACAAGGCTGAGCCGTGAGGACGTGGCAAGAAGCCCACTTCACAGGTCACGGTCCGGATCTCGTCGAGCTTTCTGCCGTCGACCCGGTCACCGTCTTCCAGGATCATCTTGCGGACGATCTCCTTCATGAGTTTGTCCACCAGGCCGGCGATCTGCTTGCCTTCTTCCGGATAGCTGTCGGCGAAATAAGCCAGGATAGCAACGCGGGCTTTGTCCATATCAGCCTCACGCGATTTCTTGTCGGGATTCTTGACTGCCGCTTCCAGGCTGGGGGTGGCATACTCCCGCACTGCTCGCGCCATCTCCTCGTTGACCGCGACGTCGGGTACTACGACTTTCGGCTTGCCTAATTCAGCCACAATCGGCTCCAGAAATGCTACTATCTTCTTTATCTCTTCATGGGCGAAAAATATAGCCTCCAACATAGTGGCCTCGGGTACCTCATTGGCATGTCCCTCAACCATCATGATGGCTTCCCGGGTACCTGCCACAACCAGGTGCATGTCGCTCTGGTGGTGCTGCTCTACGTTCGGATTGATTATCAGTTGGCCGTCGATCAGACCCACGATGACTGCTGCCACCGGTCCTGCGAACGGTATGTCCGAAACCCCCAGTGCTACCGATGCCCCAATAATGGCAGTGATGTCAGGAGAGTTATTCTTCTCCACCGACAGGATGGTGGCTACTACCTGCAGGTCGTTTTTATAGGCCTTGGGGAAAAGCGGTCGAATCGGGCGGTCTATCTGGCGCGCCGAGAGGGTGGCGTTTTCGGTAGCCCGGCCTTCGCGTTTGATGAATCCCCCGGGAATCTTTCCTACTGCATACTGCTTCTCTTCGTACTCTACCGTCAAAGGAAAGAAGTCCAACCCTTCCCTTGGGCTAGTCGCGGTAGCGGTAACCAGGACTACAGTATCGCCGTAACGGACCAGCGCAGAGCCATTGGCTTGTTTGGCCACCTGCCCCACTTCAATTATCAGTGGTCTGCCGGCGACCTGGGTTTGGTATTTATGAACGATGGTAGTTTCCTCCTTTCGAAACCTATATAAAGTGAAAGAGCGGCATTCCGCTCTTTACCTGCGTAGACCCAACCTAGTCACTATGTTGCGATAACGATCGAAATCGTTCTTCTTCAAATAATCGAGCAGGGAACGTCTTTGCCCAACCATTTTCAACAGTCCTCTCCGGGAGTGATGGTCTTTTTTGTTCGCCTTCAGATGCTCATTCAGATAGTTAATCCTGTCCGTAAGGATAGCGATTTGAACCTCCGGTGAGCCGGTATCGTTTTCATGCACCTGGAAAGACTTAATAATCTCTTGCTTCTTTTCAGCAGACAGAGCCATGTTTTTCACCTCCTCACTTATAAGCGCCACAAACAAAGACTGACGTCGGTGAAATCGTCAACCCTAGCCTATGGTTACCAAAGGGTCTATGTTAAATTGAATTCGGTCCGGAGCCTGCCGCTCTCCTGATCATTACGGCCAGAAGTTCTGACCAACAACGGACCTATTTTAACATAGCAGCCGCCAAAAGTAAACTTCAGCAAACCCCCATTTAATTAAAGATCCCCTGTCGGTCTTTCTTGATCCTTGATGAATGGCTGGCTGATGGCCAGCGACCGATCACGGTCCCTGGCAATTTGGGCTACCAGCTCATCCACCGAGGCAAATCTCTGTTCGTCGCGTATCTTGGCCAACAACTGCAGACGCATGGTCTTGCCGTATAGATCGCCGCTGAAATTAACTATATGGGCCTCCACTGCCAAAGGGTATTCGGGGTGGAAAGTCGGTTTATGACCGATGTTGACTACCGCCTGGAAAAACATTGCGTCCACCTCTGCCAAGGCGGCATATACGCCCTTGCCAGGGATATGGTATCCCGCCTCGACTCCAATATTGGCGGTGGGAAAACCGATGGTGGAACCCCGGCGCTCGCCCTCAATCACTATTCCTTCGACTAACGGATGATAGCCAAGCATGTGATAAGCGGTCTGGATATCGCCCTCTGCCAGGGCTTTCCTGATTAGGCTGCTGGATATGGGTTCTCCGCTGAAAACCACCGGCGGGATTATGTCCACTTCAAAACCCAATTGCTTTCCATATTGCTGCAAAGTCTCGGGGGTGCCACTGCCCCGGTGCCCGAAGGTATAGTTGAATCCTACGCAGACATTGCCCACATGTAGTTCGGCAATCAATATCTTCTGGACAAAATCCAGCGGTGACCAGCCTGCAATCTCCCGAGTAAAAGGGGCATAAATCAGGGTATCCAAGCCCAGGTTGTCCAGTAATTCTGCTTTGCGCTGGGGGCTTATGAGGAGCAGGGGGGCTTTTTCTGGAGCCAATACCTGGATGGGATGGGGATCGAAGATGAAGGCTACCGATTCCCCCCCCTTGGCGCTCGCCTTCTCCACTGCGGTCTTGATCAGGATCTGATGCCCTTTATGCACACCATCAAAATTCCCCAAAGCCAGACAAACTGGTCGGGCTTTGACTCGATAATTCTCTATTCCCCGGATCACTTCCATCGCTCCATCTCCCAGTGATTTTATCGACTTCAAGTCAGCGGTCTGCTTTCCAGATAAGACTTTACCTGCTCAGAACCTTGAGCGGCTGCAGCCATTGCCCGTCCTGACTTTGCTCAACCTGTGCGATAGCTACCAGATCACCACCAACCCCGTAAATCCTGCTTATTCCGGGCGCTCCAACCGATTCAATCGAAACCTGATTACCATTGCGAACCCTGGCTAAGGCTGCCTCATCAAGAGTCACGACATGGAGGTGCTGGAGCGGATAATCAACCGGGTGCAGCCAATCGCTCAGCCTGTCTCGATGACTGTCTAGTTCGTCCAAAGCCACCGCCTGTTCCATATTGAATACGCCGGCTTGAATCCGGACCAGAGCTGACATATATGCACCGGTGCCCAGTTCCGCACCGATATCGTGGCACAGGGTCCTGATATAAGTCCCCTGTGAACAAGCTACCTCAATTTTTACTACCGGCCGCCCCGCCTCATCCTGTGCAATTCCCAGAATAATTATTGAGTGTACCGTTATCGGTCGGGCTGCTCTTTCTACGGTCAAACCCTGCCGGGCCAGTTCATACAGGCGCTCTCCCTGGTGGTGGACTGCAGAATACATTGGGGGGATTTGCAAGATGGCCCCCGTATATTTGGTCAGGAGCGACGCCAAGCGGTCGGGCTCGAAATGGATCTCCGGCAGGTGTTGGATTGCGCCCCAGGCATCTTGAGTATCCGATACTCCTCCCAATGTCATGGACGCCCGGTAAACCTTGTCTGTATCAGTTACATATTCTATCAAACGGGTGGCAGATCCTACCGCCACCGGCAGGACTCCTTCGGCCATGGGATCAAGGGTACCCAGATGCCCCAGTTTATGACGGGGGATGATCTTCTTGAGTCTCCTGATCACATCGAAGGAGGTCATCCCGGATGATTTGTTGACGTTGAGAAATCCATCCACTTAGCTTATCACGCTCTCAACTGCCAGGATCACTTCTCTTTCGGCGTCCTCCATTGTTCCCGCCAGCTGGAGTCCAGCGGCTCGGGGATGGCCTCCCCCGCCGAATTGCGCCGCCAAGCTGGCCACATCGATTTCGCCCTTGGACCGCAAACCGACTTTGATATTTCCCGGGCTTAATTCACGGAAAAGAAGTCCTACTTGGGCTCCTTTGATTGCCAGGGTGTTATTGATTATGCCTTCGGGGCAGATCTCCAAAGCTCCGATGTCTGCCACATCTTGGTAGTTCAATATCATCCATACGATCTTTCCGTCGGCACTGCTGTTCAGACTGCGCAGAGCCAGGGACAATAGTAACAGTTCTTCAGTACTTTTGGATTCAAACAGGTTGCGCTTGACCGCATCCAAGTCCACCCCTTTTTCCATCAGCGCCGCTGCGGTCCTGAAGGTGGCGGGGCCGGTACTGCTATGCTGAAATCCACCGGTATCCTGGAATATGCCTATATATAGAGCGTTGGCTATGGCCGAGTCGGCCTGCACCTGCAGTTGCTCCAGCAACAGAAAGACCAATTCAGCTGTTGAGGAAGCTTTTTCGTCCACGTAGTTCAACTTACCAAAACGGGTGTTGCTCTGGTGGTGATCGATATTAATTATGAACGGATCATCGGCCAGGATTGTCGCCCCAATATCGCCTACCCTTTCCGGATCCGAGCAGTCCAGATAAATGAGGTTGGTCTCCGGCTTACCGACATTGTTGGGTCCCAGTATTTCATTGGCGCCCCTGAGATAACTGTATATGGCTGGGACTTTATCTTGGAGGAATACTCGGGTTCGCTTACCCAGGGTAAGCAGACCCAGATAGAGGCCCAGCAAAGAACCTATGCAATCCCCGTCGGGTATCGAGTGCCCAACCAATAGAAAGTCATCCCGGTCACGAATCGCTTGAGCAATCTGGGACAGACTATTCATCATTCTTTTCCTTTTGCGCCTCCTCCTGGTGGAGACTCTCCAGGAGGGCCGAGATCTTGATCCCCTGCTCTATGGATTTGTCCAACCGTAGCTCAAGCTCCGGAGCATGCCTTATCTGCAGACCCTGAGCCAGTTCCGACCTCATAAAACCTTTGGCTTTTTGTAGGATCTGCATGGTTGCCTTCTGTTTCTCCTCGTCTCCCATTATGCTTATATAGACGCGCGCATGACTGATATCCTGCGGGACATCTACTCGGGTTATGGAGACCGTTGTAAAATCGATGCGCGGATCCTTGATATGATCCTGTATTATTGCGGACAGCATCCGTTTTATTTCTACAGACATCTTTGCCTGCCTGCGTTTACCCACTTCTACCCCTCCTATCCGGCATTTATGAAGGGCCGGCTACAGGGACCGGGCGATTTCCTCCATGGTATAGGCTTCGATTATATCGCCCTCCTTGAGGTCATTGAAATCCCTTACCCCCATACCGCATTCATAACCTTCCATTACCTCTTTAACATCATCTTTGAAGCGTTTCAGGGAGTTTAGTTTGCCCTGATGAATGATGACCGAATCGCGTAATACCCTGATATCAGCATTTCTCTGCATTTTACCATCGATAATATATGATCCAGCGACAGTGCCCACGTTGGGAACCTTGAATGTCTGCCGTACCTCAGCCCGGCCCAGATATTTCTCCCGGTATTCAGGTTCCAGCAGACCCTCCATCGCCTTTTTGACGTCATCGATAGCCTCATAGATCACCCGGTACATACGGATATCGATATTCTCTTCCTCGCCGTATTTGCGGGCTTTGATATCAGGCCGGACGTTGAATCCGATTATTATGGCATTGGAAGCGGAGGCTAACATCACATCGGTTTCGGTGACTGCACCTACCGCTGAATGGATTACATTCACCTTTACCTCATTGGTACTCAGTCGCAGCAATGATTGAGCCAGGGCCTCGATCGAACCACCCACATCGCCCTTGATGATAAGGTTGAGTTCCTTTATCCCCGTGCTTTGCATCTGCTTGAAGAAATCATCCAGGGAGATCCGACTGCTCTGTTTCTGATCTTCCAGTTTCTTTTCGCTCAATCTCAGACCGGCAATCTCTTTGGCGATCTTTTCATCGGTTACCACGACCTTCTCTCCGACCTCCGGCACCTCTGACCACCCGGTAATTTCTATCGGCATCGAAGAATAGGCCAGATCCACCCGACGTCCCCTGAAATCGGTCATGGCTCGCACTTTGCACCAGGTAAACCCGCAAACGATCGAGTCTCCAATTTTCAGAGTTCCTTTTTGTACCAGGACGGTGGCAACTGCACCTTTGCCTTTGTCAAGCTGAGCTTCGATGACCACACCCTCGGCGGGCCGGTTGGGATTAGCCTTTAATTCCTGCATCTCCGCCAGCAAGGCGGTCATGTCCAACAGGTTTTCGATGCCCATGCCGGTTTTCGCTGATACCGGTATGAACATGGTCTCGCCGCCCCATTCCTCGGGAACAATATTGTATTCAGTCAACTGCTGCATGACTTTATCAGGATTTACGTCGGGTTTGTCCATCTTATTCAAGGCTACCAGGAAAGGCACCTTAGCTGCTTTGATATGGTTTATAGCTTCGATCGTCTGCGGCATCACCCCATCATCAGCGGCAACCACCAGAACTACTATGTCCGTGAGGTTGGCCCCCCTGGCCCGCATGGCGGTGAAAGCCTCATGCCCCGGGGTGTCGATAAAGGTTATGGATTTGCCGTTATCCATCTTGATCTGATAGGCACCGATATGCTGGGTTATACCCCCAGCTTCACTGGAAACCACATCGGCATGCCTTATTTTATCCAATAATGAGGTTTTCCCATGGTCGACATGTCCCATGACAGTAACGATTGGAGGCCTGGGTACCAAGCTTTCCGGGGTATCGATGATCTCCTCCAGTATCTGTTCCTCTTGGCTCAATTCGCGCTCCACCGCGATGTCGAAGAGGGAACCCAGTATCTCTACCGTTTCAAAATCGATCTCCTGGTTGATGGTGGCCATTATACCCAGTTCCATTAGTTTCTTGACTATTTCTCCTGTGCCCTTGCCCATCATCTCAGCCAGTTCGCGTACTTGCACGAAATCTCCCACCAGGATCTTTTCGGGGGTCTGGAAAACTTGTTCTTCCTTCTTCCGTTTGTGTTTACCCTTCTTCATAGGACGGCTGTAATCCCTGACCGCCGGTTGTGGTCTCTGCGGAGTAGTTTTCTTGCCAGCCTTGTCCTTGCCAGCAAAACCAGGTTTGCGGGCACCTTCAACGGCACCTCCGACCTGCGGTCTGGGTGCTCCACCTCTGTTATCAAATGGCTTTTTAGCCTCTCCCCCGAACGGTTTCTTCCCCGGCACCGGGGCACCTGTTTGAGGGCGTCTGTCCTGGGGACGTGGTGGTGAACCTCCAGCCGGGCGGGGTCCTGGACCTTGCTGGGGTCTCCTGTCCTGTCCTCCGCTGGGAGCCGGTCTTCTGTCCGGCCCACCTGGGGAAGGTGGTCTTCTATCCTGTCCACTCGCAGGAGCTGGGCGCCTGTCCTGCCAACCGGAAGGTGCCGGACGCTTCTCCCCCGGACCTGCAGGGCGCGGCCTGCTGATACCTGCTGGCGGAGTCTGGTCAGTCCGCGAAGGAGTGGCAGGTTTGGGCATT
>JAQVXF010000025.1 GCA_028709355.1 Syntrophomonas sp. | reverse complement strand
AACCGCTTCGTCCATATCCTGGGTGACGTGGATGATGGTTATCCCAGCCCTATGTAATTGCCGCAATCGATCATAGACCACCTTTTTGGCGGCCGGGTCCAGTGAGGCGGTCGGCTCGTCCAGGACTATCACCTTGGGATTCATAGCCAGGATCCCGGCCAGGGCTAGCAGCTGCTTCTGTCCCCCCGATAAGGAATAAGGGGCCCGCTCCTCCAGCCCGGTCAGTCCCACCTTGGCCAGGGCGGAGTCCACCCGCCGCCGCAGCTCAGTAGCCGGCAGTCCCAGGTTTCCCGGTCCAAAGGCCACATCTTCCTCTACCGTCATCCCCACGATCTGGTTGTCTGGGCTTTGAAAAATCATGCCCACCAGACGCCGGATCTCCTTGCGATCCTGGGCCGAACTGGTAGTGAGGCCATTTATCCGTACCTCGCCCTCACCGGGGAGCAGCAAGGCGTTCAAGTGGCGGATGAGGGTGGTCTTACCGCAGCCGTTGGGACCAATGATGGCTGCATATTCGCCGGCGGCGATGGTCAGGTCCAGGTGGTTGAGCGCCGGATCCTGGCCGGGTACATATCGAAAGGTGAGATCATCGATCTGGATCATGGCATCAGCCCCCCTGTAACTTGATCATAGGCTTGAATCGGGCCCCTAGCCAGGTGCAGGCCGCCAATTTCAGCAGGTCACCGACGATAAAGGGGACTACCCCTATCATTAGAGCTTTGTTCCAGGAGAACCCGGTGATCATGGCCAGCTGGACCGTGCCTAAGCCATAGATGGCCAGGTACCCCAGTGTAACCGCCATCCCGATCCAGGCGATTCCTGGATCCGTTTTGGCCTCAACGATCCGTCCGATCAGGTAAGCGGCCACTATGAATCCCAGCAGGTAACCGCCGCTGGGACCGAACAGGGTTCCGATACCCGCCTTGCCGCCGGCAAAAACCGGCAGGCCGATCACACCCAGGAGAACATAGACCACCTGGCTCAGGGCCCCGGCCCGACTCCCCAGCAGCACCCCGGCCAGGCCGGTGAAAAAAGACTGCAGGGTGATGGGCAATGGCTGCAGGGGAATGACGATAAGGGCGCCCACCGCGGTCAAGGCTCCGAACATGGCTGCGTACACCATTTGGCGCAGGCGACTTTGTTCCGTTGATCGCATATCCGATCCACCATCCTCATCAAAATGAAGAGCTAACCATTCAGACTGACTGGTTAGCTTCTTAAAACAGTTTATGATTATGGATGGGGGATTGTCAACCATAAATAAAATATTAGGTTAACGCAACTTTCCGGGGCAGCCCAGTCGCTCAAACGACATCGATTTCTCCCGACATGACCGCCTGCACCGAACCATCGGGATTGACCACCATCAGGTAGCCGTCACTGTTGATGTCGACCGCCTTGCCTATCACAAAACCCTCGGCCGTCTCCAGTCTTACCTGCTGCCCCAGCACCATCGACAAGGCCCGGGCCCGGATCAGGATAGACTCGAAATCACCGGCCAGGAGCCGAAGGTAATGGTGTTCCAGACTCAATAACAGACTCTGCAGGATTTTTACCCGCGCCACCGCCTGGTTTTTCTCAACCCGCAAGGAAGTGGCGGGCATGCGCAGGTCGGCGGGAAATTGGCTCAGGTCCTGGTTGATGTTCAACCCGATACCCACCACCATATACTCCAGCCCTACCGTATCGATGACCGCCTCGGAAAGGATGCCGGCTATCTTCTTGTGATCGATCAGAATATCATTGGGCCATTTGATCAGCGCGTCCAGGCCAAATTCTTCCCGCAGAGTCTCCGCCACCGCCACCGCCGCCACCAGGGAAATGCGGGAGATCTCCCGCAAGGGCAGGGAAGGCCTGAGGACCACCGATACATATATCCCCTGGTTAAAGGGCGAAAACCATTGGCGTCCCCGCCTTCCCCTCCCGGCGGTCTGCATATCAGCCACCACCACCGTGCCTTCAGGAGCCCCTTCGGCGGCCAGGGCTTTGGCCCGGTTATTGGTGGAGTCGATCTCCCGGAAATAGAAATAGCTCTCCCGGCCGAACAGCTGGGTGGTCAAACCGCTGCCCACCTCCGCCTGGGTGAGGACATTCGCCGGCCCGCTGAGCCGGTAACCCTTCTTGGAGGCCGATTCTATCTCATACCCTTCCTCCAGCAGATTTTTGATGTGTTTCCAGATCGCTGTCCGGGAAACATTCAGGCTCTCACTCAAGGTCTGCCCGGATACCCAATCGCCTTGCTTTTCTTTTAACGTGGCCAGGATCCCTGCCCGCACCGACATAGCCATTCCCCCTTGCTACTATTCTACCTGACTTGGGTGACGGTTAACCAGACCGGGGCTGGATTCCCGGCTGGATAAGGCCACCGCTGGCCAACCTGTTACGGAAGCTCTGCGTCTGACTGGTTAGGGCGGCCAATACCCGGCGGCCCCGCTAACCATTGCCGAGCATCCGGGGCGCACATATGGTATCATTATAATACCCTTTTTCAGGAAAATGGCACGGCAAGGAGGCTATCACCGGTGGATACTTTTGTGAATGTAATCATGTACATAATCGGCGGTTTCGCACTGCTGGTGACCCTGGTGTTTTTCTGGGGCGGGCTGAAAGACCTCTGGTACAATATCCGCAAACGCTGACACCTCGCTGACCTTGCCGGAGGAATGTGCCCTGAAACAGGTCCGGAAAGGCTGGGTAGGCAGCGCTCTGGGCAGTTGGACTCCCCCCAGGAACCAAACCAATGGAGATGCAGTTACCCAGTGTTGTTCTTATCCGGTGGAGAGCAAGGAAGAGATGAGACGGATTTAATTAAGGATTTGCATAGAAGGAGATTTAGCGTGAAAAGAGCCAGTCATGGAAAAAGGGGCAAAACCCAGAGCGCTGACCGCAAAACCCGGTTGCCGGTATCCCAACCGGCTGAATTGATGCCCTTCCTGATCGCCAGCCTGCCCCAGCGCTCCCGTAACAATATAAAATCCTTGCTGGCCCGCGGCCAGGTATCCATAGCGGGGCAGATCGTCAAACAATTCAACCACCCTTTGGAACCGGGCCAGGAGGTGGTGGTCGACGCTTCACCGGTCTGGGGAAAAGAAGTGGGACCGGGCCTGAAGGTTCTGTTCGAAGATCAATACCTGCTGGTAGTTGATAAACCGGCTGGCTTGCTGACTATAGCCTCCGACACCGAGAAGGAGCGCACCGCTTATCATCAGCTTATGGATTACGTGCGGGAGAAAAACCCGGCCCACCGCATCTTCATCGTCCATCGCCTGGACCGTGATACGTCCGGGGTTATGGTGTTTGCCAAACAGGAAGAGGTCAAGCGGCAATTCCAGGACAGCTGGAAGGAGTTAATGACCGAGCGTTCCTATATCGCGGTGGTGGAAGGCTCCATGGCGGGGGAGGGCGACACGATCCACTCCTGGCTGTTGGAGACCAAGACCAAGCACATGTACAGCGGTACCACCCCCGGTGACGGCCTGGAGGCCATCACCCATTACCGGGTACTGCAGAGCTCACCCCAATTTTCGCTGCTGGCCATCCACCTGGAAACCGGCCGCAAGAACCAGATCCGGGTCCACATGCATGACATCGGCCATCCTATCGTGGGCGACAAGAAATATGGGGCCCGGGACAATCCCCTTCGCCGCCTGGCCCTGCACGCCCGGGTTTTGGCCTTCCGCCATCCTGTCAGCGGCGAGACCATGCGCTTCGAAACCGAGATACCCAAATCATTCTTAGCTTTGCTCCGGCAACCAGCCAGATAGATTGCAACCCGTCAGCCCGCGCCGATAGACCTGATCAGCCAGTCCATAAGGTGTCTGCCCCGCCGTTTTTGGGCACTTTTTCAGTCGCCGGATGCTTTGCCAGCGCTCAGCATGACCCGAATTTAAAACATTTTTAAGTAGTCTCGGATTGCGCCGGGGGTGTATTCTGCCTGCTCTGAACTCAGGGATTGAGACCGTTAAGGGAGTAGTGCCACTGAAAACAAAGGGGACAGCCACCAGCTATCCCCTGAGTGTAAATTTCCTGCTTTCAACCAGCGTTTGCTCCTATTCGAATCCGGCCAGACGGTAGCCGATCCCCGGTTCGGTCAAGATATAAGCGGGCTGATTGGGATCCTTCTCGATCTTCTTGCGCAGCTGGCTGATGTAAATCCGCAGGTATTGGGAATATTCCTGACCCTCCGAACCCCAGACGCTGTGGATCAATTGGCGGTGGGTGACCACCTTGCCGGCGTTGGAGATCAGCAGTTTGAGCAGATCGTATTCGATCGGGGTTAGGTGGATATCATCGCCGGCGATCTTCACCTGGCGTTTGGAAAAATCCATATACAGTTCGCCGACCTCGACCACCGGTTCATCCTTGAGATTGGCCTGGTGACGCAGGGCCACCCTGATCCGCGCCATCAGTTCGCTCACACTGAAGGGTTTGGTCAGATAATCATCGGCGCCGATATCTAGGG
Source organism: Syntrophomonas sp. (assembly GCA_028709355.1). Taxonomy (GTDB): domain Bacteria; phylum Bacillota; class Syntrophomonadia; order Syntrophomonadales; family Syntrophomonadaceae; genus PHAA01. The sequence continues at coordinate 5,753 of JAQVXF010000025.1, read as the reverse complement.
CACTGACTTTGTGGTGCTCCTGGCCCCGCACCGACAGGATGATCACCGGTACCTGACTCCATTCCCGGATCTGGCGCAGCACCTCGGCCCCGTCCTGGTCGGGTAGGCCCATGTCCAGGATGATTACATCAGGCCGGGCGGTCACTGCCTGATATAAGCCTTCCTTAGCGCTGGCGGCCTCCACGAAGTCGAAGCCATGGGCAGTCAGGCCTACTTTCAGCAGGCGGCGGATCTCCAATTCATCATCGATCACCAGTATTTTGGCTCCCATCATTCATGCTCCTTTGCGTGCCTTGATTACGACTGTGGTGTCGAGGCTTCGAGGGGCAGGCTGAAGTTGAACAAGCTTCCCCCGCCCGCCCGGTTGACTGCCCAGATGCGGCCCTCATGGGCCTCGATGATACCACGGCAGATGGAGAGACCCAGGCCGGTCCCACTTACATTGTGGGGAGACTGGAGCCGGTAAAACTTGTCGAAGATGGCTTCCTGGTCGCCTACCGGGATCCCCTCGCCCTGGTCGGCTATGGTGACAGTGATCACCTCTGCCTGTCGGGTAACCGAGATCAGTATCTCGCTCCCCAGCGGAGAATACTTGACCGCGTTGTGGAGCAGGTTGGTCAGAACCTGCTCGATCAGAGCGTAGTCGAGCTTGATCAAGGGGATCTGGTCGGGCATCTCTATTCTTATGGTGTGCTCCCGCAGGATGTCCTGATTCTCCCGCAGAGTCACCCCGATGATGTCCTGCAGGTCTGACCATTCCCGGTTCAGCTTCATATATCCGCTCTCCAGCCGCGCCATATCAAGCAGATTGTTGACGAAACGATTCATCCGTTCCGCACTGTGCTTGATCCCGCTCAGCAGGGTAGCCTTCTGTTCTACATCATATAAGGACCCTTCGTCGACCAGACTGGATACTGAGCCCAGGATCGAGGTCAGCGGCGTCTTCAGGTCATGGGAGATGGAATTGAACAAGGCTGCCTGCAGCCTTTCACTGGCCTCCAGGGATTTGATCTCCTGAGCTTCCTCGGCCAACTCCAGCCGCACCATGGCCAGAGCCGACAAGCCCGCCAAGGCCGCTACCAGACTTCGCTGCTGCTCTTCCAGGGCATCATGCAGAGGTTTCACCGACAGCACCCCCAGGATCTTTTTTTCGGTCTGCACCGGTACATGATAGCCCCGGGCGCCGGTGAACATGGTGGTGGACAGACCGCTGGGTTGGTTGTTTTCGAAAGTCCACTGGGCGGCCAGCAGGTCATTGGGACTGGAGGCCAGGTCCAGCAAGGAGCGGTTGGCGGCGGCAATCTGCAACTTCCCGGTGTCATCGGGCTGGAACAACACCGCCTCCGCATCCAGGGTGGCGGCGGTTTGGTTGACAACATGCTGGCCCAAGCCGCTCATCTCGGCGGCTGCCGATAATTCCCGGGCCAGTTCGTAAAGTGCCCGGGTCTGGCTCTCCCGCTGGAGCGCTTCCCGGGCCCGGGAGCGCAACAATTCGGTCATATTGCCAGCGGTATAAGCCACCAGCAGGAAGACCAGGAAGGTAATCAGGTGGCGGGGATCGCTGGCGGTCAGCAGCAATACCGGGGGGATAAAAAATATGTCCCAGCATACGAAACTGATCAGGGCGATAAAAATCGCCGGGTATATTCCCGTCCGCACCGCGGCAAAGATTACCGGCAGCAGGAATAGCATACCGATGCTGGTTATTCCCAGGTAGTCGCCATACAATTTTCCGGTCAGGGTCACCAGCCCAATCAGCAGCAGGGACACCACCACCGGCCACAGATTGGACTGGCCGGTATAGTCGGTGCGGAATAGCTGCCCCCATATGCTGCCGGGATGGGATCCGGGTTTTGATCTATCCAAAGAGATACCTCCATACGATGCGGTGGTCAATCGCCGAGCCTGTCAACCCAGCTGCCCACTTTGCTTCCAAGCTCATTGTAACGGACTGGCGTCGTTTACTGAACCAGCGGTTTGTTATTTTTGGAAAAGCGGTAAACCTTCAAGTCTTCCAGGTAAAAAGGAATTATGGATACGACTACATTACGTTTTTTGAGCATGGCATTGGCGATAAACAGGCTGGTATTGTTGTGCAGCGCCATCTCCCAGCGATGGGAAACAAAGAACTGGGGCAACAGCACCGTTATTATGTCGCCCGGCTGGGAAGCATGCTCCTCGGAATCGATGTATTGGGTGAGCAGATTGACCACCTCCCGGTAGGGGGAGTACTTGACAATCAGGGGGATGTCAGTATCCAGCATGGCCCATTTGCGCAGCAGCTTGTCCGATTCTCCCTCGTAGACCTCCACGTGGAAGGCTTCCACATGTGGGGTCAGGCTGCGGGCATAGCGCAGGGCCTTGATCACCATGGCATTGATACTGTCGATGGGCACGATCACGTGATGGGTATGGGTAGTGCGCAGATCTATCCGGGCCAGAGTATCGTTGGAGATATCCAGCTGTTCGGCCACCGACAGGTAGTGATTTTTTATCCTCATCATGATGGCGATGATGACCGGCACCACCACCAAAACGATCCAGGCTCCCTCGGTAAACTTGGTGATGCCGATGACCGTGACCGCTACCCCGGTAGTCACCGCCCCCAGCCCATTTATCAGGCCTTTGAGCACCCAACCCTTGCTGCGCTCCTTCCTCCAGTGGAGCACCATCCCCGCTTGGGACAGGGTGAAAGAGGTGAACACCCCCACCGCGTACAGGCTGATCAGCAGATGGGTGTCGGCTTGAAATACGATTATCAGCAGGGCGGCTGCCAAACTTAATAGGACGATGCCGTTGTTGAAGTTAAGACGATGGCCCCGCAGCGATAATTGCCGGGGCACGAAGCCGTCCTGGGCGATGACCGACAGGAGGGTGGGGAAGCCGCTGTATGCGGTATTGGCCGCCAGGGCCAGGATCAGGGCGGTGGTGGTGGCTAGTAGGTACAACATCGCTCCGGGACCGAAAACGGCCAGGGTGAGCTGGGTGATGACCGTCTGGCGGGGATCCGGCACGATATGGTAGAGAAAGGCCAGTAGGGCCACCCCGCCGAAGCAGATTACGATAGCCACCGCCAGCCAGAGGTAGACGGTCTTGGCCTGCCGGGCGGCGGGAGCCTGGAAATTAGGCACCGCATTGCTGACCGCTTCTACCCCGGTTACTGCGCTGCAGCCAGAGGCGAAGGCCCGGACCACTAGGAAAAACGATATCGCCCCCAGGCCAGTACCAGCCGAGGGGGTCATAGTTGCCGGGATAATCGCCGGGCCGCCGTTCAGGTAGCGGACCAACCCGCTGCCTACCAGGATGACGATGGTCAAGATGAACGCATAGGTGGGCAGGCTGAAGACCCGGGCCGATTCCCGGATACCCCTCAGGTTGCCCACCGCCAGGAGAAATATGATGACCAGCGATATCCCCACCCGGTGGCTGAATAGGGCCGGGAATGCCGAGGTGATCGCAGCCGTGGCGGCTGCGATACTAACCGCGACTGTAAGAACATAATCGACTGACAGGGAAGCTCCGGCGATCAGGCTGTAGATAGTGCCCAGGTTCTCCTTGGCCACCACATAAGCTCCCCCGCCATTAGGATAAGCATCCACCACGTGCCGGTAGGAGAAGACCAATATCAGCATCAGGGCAATAATGGCCAGGGCTATCCGTGGCATCCAAATGAAGGATGCCATACCGATGACCGGCACCAACACCAGCAGTATCTCCTCTACTGCATAGGCCACCGAGGAGATAGAGTCACTGGACAGGATGGGCATGCCCCAGAAGACATTCAACTTTTCTTCCCCCAGCTGCTGGTTGGACATGCTTCTCCCAAATACGAACCGGCCCAGACGCCTGAACAAAGACATTACCTTCCTTCATGTGCCTGCTAGTTGAGCAGGCTCCTTGATTGTGTTTTTCCGATGCACAATTGGATAGCGAACTTGTACTGCCAAGGTGGCTACTTTTAAGTCACTCCGGCTATGTTTCTATAGTAGTCCAGTCATCCATTAATTATCTGTAGTGAAATCCGGTTCCAAATGTAAAAAAAACATAAAGAATACCTGCCGGTGAGGCTCTCTGTCGCCATCAACCTGCTGGCTTGGCAGCCATGACGACCGGCTGTTTGTGTATACATCCGGTGGTACTTGAAAATACCATTTACAGAAATCCATCCACTGGTTAAACTAAAAATTGGAAGATCAGCGCAGCCCCGAACCGGCTTGGTTTTGGCCGGTTGTCTGCCCGGCATACGAGGCCGGCCGCGGAGAAATGAGAGGTGAGAGCATTTGTCTGAGTTGAGAGGCAAATTGATCGCCCTGGCAGGGGTCATATTGACCATGGTCGTTACCAGTACGGTAGGCTTGTCTCTATTGGAAGACTGGTCCCTGTTCACTTCCCTGTGGGTGACCATCGTAAGTCTGACCACCACCGGGTATGGAGACCTGGTCCCCGCTACCAGGGCTGGGCAGATCTTCACCATGGTGGTTCTGATATTCGGGTTGGGGGTGATGCTGTACTCTCTCAGCACAGCGGTTTCAGCGATCGTCGAAAACCAGGTAGTAAGATTTGTGAGAAGGGATAAAATGATGGAAGTAATCAAACGCTTGGAGAATCATGTGATTGTCTGTGGAGCCGGCCGGGTGGGAATCAATGCCGCCTACATCCTGAGAAGCTATAAAGTGCCCTATGTGCTGATCGACAGGGATGAGGCCCTGGTCAGCCAGGCCGCCGAAGGCGGACATTTTGTCATGTTGGGGGATGCCACCCGCGATGAGGTATTGATAAAAGCGGGCATATTGAAGGCCCAGGGGATAATCTGCGCCATGTCTGAGGATGCCCACAACGTCTTTGGAGTATTGACCGCCCGGTCCCTGAATCCAGGGCTTAAGATAGTCGCCCGCTCGACCGAGCCGGAGACCTTTGCCAAGCTGCACCAGGCCGGGGCCGATAAAGTGATATCTCCCACCCAGAGCGGCGGCCACCAGATGGCTATGGCCATGATCAAACCGGCGGCGGTGGAGATGGTCAACACCTTGTTCCTGTCCCGCCACCTGGAGATCCAGTTGGAAGAGGTGGAGATCAGCCAAAATTCACTGTTGGCCAACAAGTTAATAATGGAAGCCTTCGATCGCGAGGTCAACAACGTGGTGATAGTCGCCATCATCCGCGATGAAGCGGTGATCATGAATCCCCGCGGCCGGGACAGCATCCTGCCCGGCGACACCTTGGTCCTGATCGGCTCCCGCCAGGACTTGGACAGCATCGATTCCAAATTCGTGTGCGCCAGCTAGAATATCCCCGCCGCAGCCAGCACTCCAAGGGCACGCAGGGCCGCGACCAGACTTGCACCGATGCCTGCCAGCATAGTCCATCGTTGGGCGGGCCCCTGATACTCCTTGCGACATTTTATCCTATCGATTTATGAGTACCAGTCCGGCCAGGCACAGCAACACTCCAGCCAGGTTGGGGAGGGTGAGCGTTTCTTTATAATACAGGATGCCTACCAGGATCAGGATCAGCGCCACTGATATGCTGGCTACCAGCGAACCGATGCTGATATTCCAGCCCACTTTATACATATTCAAAAAACCGTACTCCAGTCCCACGATAGCTGCGCCCAGGGCGAAGGAGGTCCAGTTCAGGCTGCCATATTCGGTGGCCAGGCTCTTGACCGGACTGGTCAGGAAGTACAACAGGAATACTGCAATCATACCTACCAGGTAGGTGATCCCCAGGGAGGCCAGCGGATTGATGGAGAC
>JAQVXF010000024.1 GCA_028709355.1 Syntrophomonas sp. | reverse complement strand
CCACAGCCTGGAGAAGATCATCCCCGATTTCGCCGCGGAAGCACCAGTAGAGCGGAAGATAACCCGGGAGAAGGTATTCATGATGACCGATGACAGCGCCGCCGGGTTGGAATTCTATTCCGGCCGCCTGGGCGTACAAGGTCAGGATTCATACTCCGTTTTAAGAGCCCCCTTCGACCAGTGGCTGGGGGAGAAGGCCGAATCGGCGGGGGCCAACATCGTGGCCGGGATCTGCGTTGAGAATCTGCTGGTCCAGGATGGCAAGGTCGTGGGAGTGGTGGCCGGGGAAGACGAGATCACATCTAAAGCAGTCATCCTGGCTGACGGCATCAACAGTCTGCTGGCCCAGAAGATCGGCCTGCGGAAAGAGTTCAAGTCCCAGCACATGGCGGTAGGAGTCAAGGAACTGTGGGAACTGCCCGCCCGGGTCATCGAAGACCGCTTCGGTTGCAGCGAGAACGAAGGCACCGCCTGCATGTTCGCCGGCAGTCCTTCCGATAACCGTATCGGGGGAGGCTTCCTCTACACCAATAAAGAGAGCATATCCCTGGGGGTGGTAGCCACCTTGAGTGATCTGGGCGAGAAAAGCGTACCCCAGATGATGGAGGACTTCCATAACCATCCCGCCGTGGCCCCCCTGCTCAAAGACGCCAAGTTGATAGAGTATTCCGGCCACCTGGTCCCTGAGGGCGGCTTTGATATGATGCCCAAGATAATCGCGGATGGGGTACTGGTGGTGGGTGACGGGGCCGGATTGTGCATCAATCTGGGCTATGCCATAAGAGGCATGGACTTCGCGGTGGCCTCGGCCGAATGCGCCGCCCGGGCGGTCATCGAAGCCAACCGGAGCGGGGATTTCAGCGCCGCCGGATTGCAGAACTACCAGAAGTACATGGAAGAGAGCTTTGTCCTCCCGGACATGAAGCTATATCGCCAATTCCCTCACTTCCTGGAAGGCACCCCGCGTATCTTTGCCGATTATCCCAACATGGCGGTGGACATGTTGACCGATATGTTTGTGATGGACGGCCAACCGGCCCGGCCGCTGATGAAGAAGATGATGCCCCATGTCAAGAAGATCGGAATATGGACCCTGCTCAAGGATGGCTGGAAGGGGATGAAATCGATATGAGCACCGAGACCAGAGAAAAGGTGAATGTTGACGCCAAACTGTCCCTCAACAAGTTCTATGTGGACGAAGAAAATGCCCACATCGTCCTCAAAGAGGATGTGGACATGAACGAGTACAAGAAACTGATGGTGGCCTGCCCGGCTGGCATCTACAAGCTCAATGCCAAGGGTGAGGTCTTCTTCGACTATGCCGGCTGCCTGGAATGCGGCACCTGCCGTATCCTGTGCGGCCAGACCATCCTGGCCAAATGGGAGTTCCCCCGCGGCACTTTTGGGGTGGAGTATCGCTACGGGTAAAGCCGCTAATATTTCAAGTTCCACTGTTCCTTATGGTACAGGAGGTTGTCTTTGAAAGTCAGGCTGGCATTGGCATACATGCTGCCGGATTCGAAGAGGTAGGTTTTGGTATCCTCACTCTCTGATATCACGGTACCAGGCCCATCGATGATGGCCACGACCTCCTCATAGGTCATCCCAATCAGACACTCCTCATACTCGGACAAGGTAATGTTGATCCGATCGGGATCAGGTGCTGCCGGCCCAGCCATGTAATTCATGAGGTTGACCACTCCGATCGGGATCAGGATCCCCAGTACCAGTAGTATTTGCCAGAAAATCCGCCGCTGGTGGATGGGTATCTTGGGTTCAGCCTTCACACAATCGCCCTCCCTGATCTAATCGGTTATTATTGCTTCAGTAGTGATTAAGGCGGCGAGGATGAATCCGGTTGCTATAGCCACACACCACTTTGTCCGTATCAGTTTAACCCAATCAGCCCGCAATCGTCTACCGTCTTCCTTGCTGACCGATAGCCCCTTGAGGCGGACGCCTCTGCCCCAGATGGAGTTTCTAAGTAACCGCGGGCACCAATTCTTCTATCTCTTGCACCAAGCGCTTCATCTCTTCCTCCATATCGAAATTGGACTTGCCCAGCTGCCGCACCGGGCAGAGCAGGTTGTAATCGAGGATCTTCCTGGAGACTTCAGTCAGACGCTCGCGGCTTTGAGCGTAGAAGCGCTCCTTTCTCCGTTCATAATGGCGCACAGCCCGGGGGCTGAGATTTTGGCAGAACAGACTGCGGGTATACCGTTTGAAGTAATCGACCTCCAGGACGAATTTGTTGCGGAGGGTGTCGATCTCCTTGCCGAGCTCGATCCAATAGGGGGCGAAACCGGCATCCTTGAGGATTTTATAAGCCATGTGCAGTTCCGGAGGGGCATAGGGATTTTCCTCCAGCTTCAATGGCTGGCCCGCTCCTTCCAGGTTGTCGAATTCCCCCCGCGCCTGAGCTTGGGCTATCATTTCCCCCACAAAGTCATGGCACTTGATCAAGTGCAGGGTGTGCTGCATATCGATACCGTGATCCTTCACCATTTTTTTGTTCCATAATAGGTCATCGATGGTCTTGCTCATGTCTCCAACCTCCTCGGTTTATTAAGTTGTCTGGGTTAGGCCGGGAACCAGACTGTGCCCTCTACCAGACCAGGGGGATCAGGCGATAGCGGATTTGGCGGCCATATTCCGGGTATCCCGCCAGGTCGCGCCGCAGCACCTCTTCCTCCTTGCCTATCCTCAAAACGATGAGGGGAATGAAGAGTAGGGCAAACGGCAAAGCCCAATAAGAGCCCAGCGCCAGGGGAGTGCCCAGCATCATCAGCAAGAGCCCTGAATACATGGGATGGCGGACTATCGCATAGGGGCCGGTGGTGATCACCTGTTGCTCATTCTCCACCTGGATGACGGTGGATGCATAGCTGTTCGCTTTAAAAACCCGGAAGATGATGATGTATCCCAGCAGTACCAGCCCGTTGGCCAGGATAACCAGCCCCCATGGGACTGCTGACCACTGGAAGCGATAATCGAAGCCGGGCAGCAAGAAGGTCAGCAGGCTGAGCCATGACAAGATGCGCATGGTGGCTGGCTGGGGCTCTGCTTGCTGGAGCTTCATCCGCCGGGCCAGCAAGCTGCGGTCATGGTGGACAAAATAAGCGGTGATATACAAAGTCACGACAGCGATTATGGTCCACCACATCCATCCCGGCCAATACTTCCACGAACCGGCCGGCAGGAATAAGACCAGTCCGAAAACCAGCATTATCATCAGCGGCACCAGGTAGGCTTTTGGTTTCGACAGGTTGGCGTTCTCAGTCATGGTCAATCCCCCTCCATTGAATAGTGCAATAACCGCCTATTTACAGTTCTTAGCTGCCAAGCCCAGGTACTTCTGCAGCAGCTTGTTGTACCTGACCCGGGCTGGTGATAACACCCCCGTTACCAACTGGTCATAAACGCCTTCCAGGGATGACGGGATTGGATTTTGCTGGAACAATATCTCCTGCAGACGGGGCTGGCTTTGGATCAGCTGGGCTGATTCACGGGCGAAAGCTTCGATCTGGGCATCATCTTCATCCAGGTCGGATATCTGGTGGAGGCGGGCGGCGAACTGCAAGGAAACCTGGAATTCCTCAGGATGCTGTTTGAAGAATACGGCCAGGGCCCCCAGCGTCTGACCATAGTCCGGGCCCCACTGGAAATCATCCAGAATCCCATGCACCCGCCGGTGCTGCTCATAGATCTCCGGGTTGGCCGCCGCCAGCCGACGCAATTGCTCCGGGCCCAGGATCTCGGTCACCCTTTGAAAGGAATGAGAGTCGAAATTGTTGCCGTCCCCGAGCGAGACGTGGCTATTGATCATTGCATCGATCTTGGTTACCCGTTCTGTCAGGGTTTTTATCTCGTTTAATAATTCCTGGCGCAGGGAACGCAGCACTTCCAGCGAAGAGACCGAATTTTGGGAATCGCCCACGATCACTTTGATTTGTTTGAGGTCGAGCCCCAATGATTTCAGGTGTTTGATCAAACGCATGCGATTCAGTTCCGCTGGTCCATATAGACGGTATCCTCCCACCGAGCGCGGTGGTTCCGGCAGCAAGCCTATCTGGTGGTAATACTTGACCGTCTTCAGCGTAACCCCGGTCAGCTGGACAAATTGGCCGATCCTGATCCTGTCCATCTTCCAACCCACCCCCAAGGTCAGTATAAACCCGTCCCCAAGGGCCGAGTCAACTGGCATTTACAAATAAAAAACCCGCCATTAGTGGCGGGTTCCAATCTCTAACTGGTCGGGGTGACAGGATTCGAACCTGCGACTTTCTGGTCCCAAACCAGACGCGCTACCAAGCTGCGCTACACCCCGAACCTCTAAATAATAACATTTGCCGCCAAACCCTGTCAATTATGGGGGCAACTCCGATGAAGGCACAGACTGGGCTGTCACCAAATGCTTAAATTTAGGGCATCGTAGTCCCTCTGCCGGCCGATGTAGTCGGCAGCTGCCCAGAGGGACAAAAATTTCGCGCCGGTTGGCCTTAAATTTGGGGATGCACCGCGGTTTAGCTGTGTTTGGCTTGATTGGACGGTTTAGCTGGGCTAGCTGCGAATAATGCCACAACCCCTGCCGATATGCATATAATATAGGTAGGACGTTGGTCCTGATCGCTAAGTCGTAAAAGGGCTTACTGGAATGGAGGGGGAAGCGGATGGAGGAAGATAGAAAACCGACCATGGATGATTGGATAGGCTCCCGGGGTGCCCGGAGCAATGGCCTGGCAATACTGGTATTCATTCTGCTGGCGGGTCTGGCGGCTTACATGTACTTTATGATGAACTCCTTGCCTTTGACAATCGGGTTTGGGGTGCTGGCTGTGATCATCGGGTTTTCCATGCGCATCGCCCGGCAGTGGGAGCGGGTAGTGGTGTTGCGCCTGGGCAAGTTTATGCGATTGGCGGGACCGGGGTTATTTTGGATAATACCGATAGTAGATGAAGTCCCGATATGGATCGACCTGCGCATCCGCACTACCTTTTTCGCGGCCGAGAAAACCCTGACCCGTGACAACGTGCCGGTCAATGTGGACGCGGTTATGTTCTGGACGGTGGTCGAGCCCATCAAAGTAGCCCTCGAGGTGGAGGAATACCAAAAAGCAGTGTTCTGGGCGGCCCAGACTACCTTGCGGGATGTGATCGGTAAAACCGAATTATCGGAGATGCTGACCGGCCGGGAGCACTTGGACGAGGAACTCAAGGTGATGATCGATGCTCGCACCGAGTCCTGGGGAGTTTCGGTACACTCGGTGGAGATCCGGGATGTCATGATCCCGCTCGAATTGCAGGACGCCATGTCACGGGAGGCCCAAGCCGACCGGGAGAGGCGGGCCCGGGTGATCCTGGCCACTGCCGAAGTGGAGATCGCCGACAAGTTCAGCGAGGCAGCCAAAAGTTACCGCAAGAACCCTGAGGCTTTCAGCCTGCGGGCCATGAACATCCTCTACGAGGGTATCAAACAGAAGACGGCTCTGGTAATCGTGCCCAGCAACATGGTGGAATCACTTAATCCCGGGGGCATACTGGGGTACGTGAGCCAGATGAAGAGAGCGGAAAAGTATGCCGAGAGTCCAGATGATGAACCTTTTAACCCGGATTTGGGCGGGGAATAAAGTGCAGAAGAAATGAAGCCCCAAAGAGCAAGTTATGCCAAAATAATAGCGGTGATCGGCTTGACTTGGCGGGGCAGTTTCTTTATGATTTTAAGGGTAGGAAAAGATGAAATGCGGAAGTGGCTCAGTGGTAGAGCATCGCCTTGCCAAGGCGAGGGTCGCGAGTTCGAATCTCGTCTTCCGCTCCATAGTAATCTTCGCCTCGGCTCAGGCCGGGGTGTTGTCTTTTTTTTCGCGTTGTGCTAAACATATTGAGGGTACGTTAACAATCGATCCGGGATCTATAATTTAGTTAGGGGGAGCATAAATGAGTGCCAGGTTGGAGAAAATAGAAAACAGCGAGGCCTATCTGGAGATCGAAGTGGATGCGGCCACTGTAGAGCAAGGTTTTGAGAAGGCCTATCGCAAAGTGGTCAAACAAGTGAGTATCCCAGGTTTCCGTAAGGGTAGGGTGCCGCGGGGATTTCTAGAAGCTCATTTTGGCAAGGAGATACTGTTCGAGGATGCCTTGGAGGCTGTGGTGCCGGATGCTTACGAGCAAGCCCTGGAAGAACTGCAGGTGGAGCCCATCGCCCAGCCTGAGTTCGACATCGACATGGATAAATTGGAATCTGGGGCGCCGTTTCAATTCAAAGTCAAGGTGGCGGTAAAACCGGAAGTGGTCCTGGGCCCCTTGGAGGGACTGGAGATCAGCATACCCCGCTTCGAAGTAAATGAGGCGGACGTCGAAGCTCGTGTCGATGACATGCGCAGCCGTTATGCCCAATTGGTGGAGAAGATCGAGGCTCCGGCGGAGTTGGGGGACACGGTTGTCATAGATTTCGTGGGCACCTTCGAGGGTGAACCTTTCCCGGGCGGGAGCAGTGAAGGCTATCAGCTGGAATTGGGCTCCGACACCTTTATCCCCGGATTCGAGGTCCAGTTGGTGGGGCTCAAGGCCGGCGAATCCAAAGACGTGGAAGTAAAGTTCCCCGACCACTATCACGCCGAGGACTTAAGAGGCCAGGATGCGGTTTTCAAAACTACTGTAATTAAGGTGGAGACCAAGGTACAGCGGGAACTGGACGATGAATTTGCCCAGGAGATAAGTGATTTCGAGACCATGGCGGAATTGATAGATGATGTCCGCCAGAACCTGGTCAAGGTCACCGAGATGCGCCGCGACGAAGCCAAGAAGAACGAAGCCGTCAATAAAGCGGTGGAGCTGAGCCAGATAGATATCGCCCCGGCGGTGGTGGAGATGCAGTTGGATACCATCCTGGGCGGGTTTGAACAAAGACTGGGCACGCAAGGCATAAACCTGGAGCAGTATTTCCAGATGACCCGCAGCAATGTGGATGAATTCAGAGAAGACATGAGGCCCCAGGCCATCCAGCAGGCCAAGAGCAATTTCCTGCTGGAAAAGATCATCGAGGAAAAAGGCATCGACCTGACCGATGTCGAAATAGACCAGCAAATAGCTGAGATTGCCCAGCAGATGGGTATCGAATTCGACCAGGCGCGCCAGAACCTGGAAGGAGTCATGGATCGTATCCGTTATAACATGAAGGTGGACAAAGCGATCCAGTACCTGGTCGACCATGCAATCATTACCGAAACGGAAGCGGCTGCCGAGGAAAGCACCCTGCCACAAGAATCTGGCGAGCAACCTCGGGAAACTGAGATTTAAATCGAATACTATTATATAGGAAGATAAGAGTACTATGATACAAGGAGGATTGCCTGTGTCTTACCTTATACCGATGGTGGTCGAACAGACCAACCGGGGTGAGCGTTCCTACGATATCTACTCCCGCTTGCTCAAAGACCGGATCATATTTTTGGGCAGCGCCATCGATGACACCGTCGCCAACCTGGTTATTGCCCAGTTGTTGTTCCTGGAAGCCGAGAATCCCGATAAGGACATCAATCTCTACATCAACAGCCCGGGTGGTTCGATAACTGCGGGGATGGCCATCTACGATACCATGCAGCTGATAAAAGCCAGTGTGTCCACCATCTGTGTGGGTATGGCCGCCAGCATGGGAGCATTCCTGCTGGCCGCCGGGGAGAAGGGCAAGCGTTTCGCTCTGCCCAATGCCGAGATAATGATCCATCAACCCGCCGGCGGGACCCAGGGCCAGGCTACCGACATCGAGATCCATGCCCGTCGGATACTGCAGATGAAAGACAACCTTAACCACATCCTGGCCGAACGGACCGGTCAGCCCCTGAGCCGCATCCAGGCCGATACTGAACGCGACTATTTCATGTCTGCCCCCGAAGCTCGTGAATATGGTATCATTGATGAAGTATTCGCCAAACGCGGCATTAAGTAATATACTATAATCAGCCTTCCAAAGAGAGAGGTGAGCGTATGCATAAATACGGGGACGATAAAGGCCAGCTGAAATGTTCTTTCTGTGGCAAGACCCAGGATCAGGTCAAGAAACTGGTGGCTGGACCAGGTGTATACATCTGTGATGAATGCATCGAATTATGCAATGAGATAATAGAAGAAGAATTGGCCGAGGACATCGGCTTCAAGATGGGTGACATCCCTAAGCCCCAGGAGATACGGGAAACCTTGGATGACTACGTTATTGGCCAGGATACCGCCAAGAAGTCACTGGCGGTAGCGGTCTACAACCACTACAAACGCATCAATCTGGGCATGAAGACGGATGACGTGGAATTGCAGAAGAGCAATATCATGATGCTGGGGCCCACTGGCAGCGGTAAGACTTTGCTGGCCCAGACCCTGGCCCGGATATTGAACGTGCCGTTTGCCATCGCCGATGCCACCTCCCTGACTGAGGCCGGCTATGTCGGTGAAGATGTGGAAAATATCCTGCTCAAGCTTATCCAGGCCGCTGATTATGACATCGAGAAGGCCGAAAAGGGCATAGTGTATATCGATGAGATCGACAAGATAGCCCGCAAAACCGATAATCCCAGCATCACTCGTGATGTATCCGGGGAAGGTGTGCAGCAGGCCCTGCTCAAGATCCTGGAAGGCACCGTGGCCAGTGTGCCGCCCCAGGGCGGGCGCAAGCATCCCCACCAGGAATTCATCCAGATCGATACCAGCAATATCCTCTTCATCTGCGGAGGTGCTTTCGAAGGTATCGACAAGATAATCCAGAACCGGGTGGGTGAGAAGGTGATGGGTTTCGGAGCCGATATCAAGAGCCGGGAAGAGAAGAAGATTGGCGAGATCCTGAACATGATCCTGCCCCAGGACCTGCTCCGTTACGGTCTGATCCCTGAGTTCGTGGGCCGGGTTCCGATAATCGTCAGCCTTGATGCCCTGGACAAGGATTCATTGGTCAAGATTCTGACCGAGCCCAAGAACGCCTTGGTGAAACAGTACAAGAAATTATTCGAGCTGGATGGAGTGGACCTGGAGTTCATGCCCGATGCCCTGCAAGCCATCGCTGAAGAGGCGATGCTGAGGAACACCGGCGCCCGGGGTCTGCGGGCCATTATCGAAGACGTTATGCTGGAAGTGATGTACGAGGTGCCATCGCGGATCGACATCACCAAGGTATTGATAACCAAGGACGTGATCAGCAAGAAGGAGAAGCCGTTGCTGGTCACGGTGGATGCCAAGCGCCGGGTCAATTAGACGGTTTAGGATCTAATATCATAACTCAAGTATGGAAAAGGCAGCGCCAGCTGCCTTTTATTTTAGGTCTTTCCACCAACCGACCTGGACTGGCGAAAAAGCAGGCGAGTCTGGGCAAGGCTGCCGGGTGACACCGGGGAGTCACCGTGCTGGTCCCGCCAAAAAGGCCTGCTGTCGGGGAGAGACGGACCACGTCATGGCCGGCGCACCGGGCCCACATGATGGGCCCCGATAGGCAAAAATACCGGCATAATTTACTAACAGCGGTGGTTCTGCTATAATTGCTGTTGCTATCATCTGGCGGGGATCGCACCTACTGCGGGTCGGTTAGGGGTAGGTTGGACAAGCAAAGTGCACTTGGGGGTGTTTTAATGCAGACTGAAGTTTACCGGGAGATACCCATCCTGCCCCTGCGGGGGCTGTTGGTGTTCCCTTATACGGTCATCCACCTGGACGTGGGACGCAAGAAGTCCATCAATGCTATCGAAGAATCCATGCTGGGTTCCAAGGAGATTTTCCTGGCCACCCAGAAGGAAGCCCAGACTGATGAACCCAGTGAAGAGGATATCTATGATGTGGGCACGGTGGCGGAGATCCGGCAGGTCTTGAAGATGCCGGGCGGGACCATGCGGGTCCTGGTAGAAGGATTGTACCGGGCCCGGATCAAGGCCTTCCTTCCTGATGATGAGTTCATGAAGGTCAGTATCGAGGAATTCAAAAACGAAGCGGTGATCAAAAATGCGCAAACCGAGGCCTTGATGCGGACGGTGGTCCACCAGTTCGAGCAATTTGTACGGATGAGCAAGAAGATCCCGCCGGAGACGGTGGTATCGGTAGTCGCCATCGAGGAGCCAGGCCGTCTGGCCGATGTGATCGCTTCCCATCTCAACCTGCGCATACCTGAGAAACAGGCGGTGCTGGAGCAGATGGAAGTGGGCAAGCGATTGAATTATGTTTGCGAGATCCTGGCCAAGGAGATGGAGGTCCTGGAGCTCGAACGCAAGATCAACCTGCGGGTGCGCAAACAGATGGAGAAGACCTAG
>JAQVXF010000304.1 GCA_028709355.1 Syntrophomonas sp. | reverse complement strand
TCCTGTTCGGCGCAGTATTCTCCGTAGGTCTGATGTTGGTAGTCATCGCCGGTGCGGAGCTGTTCACCGGTAACAACATGGCTTGTATGGCTTCGGTCATGAACGGCCAGGCCGGTTGGGGCGGATTGCTCTACAACTGGACCGTGGTGTGGGTCTCCAACTTCGTCGGTTCTCTGTTGTTAGTCTATATCATTTACTACGGCGGCTACTGGGGCGGCGCTGATGCAGCCGGAGCGGTAGTGGTAAGTGCGCACGGCGCCAAAGCCCTGGCAATAGCCAAGGGCAAACTGACCCTGACCTGGACCCAGGCTTTCATGCGGGCCATCTGCTGTAACTGGTTGGTATGTTTGGCTGTATGGATGGCTTTTGCCGCCAAGGACGTAGTAGGCAAGATCTTCGCTATCTTCTTCCCGATCATGGCCTTCGTTTCCAGCGGCTTCGAGCACAGTGTAGCCAACATGTTCTTCATCCCCATGGGTGTAACCATCGCCCAAGGCGCGCCGGCCGCGGCTGCCACCGCCCTGAAGATGACCCCCGAGGCGACCCTGGCGCTGTTCAATTACAGCAACACCCTGATGGACAACCTGATCCCGGTGACCCTGGGCAATATCGTGGGTGGGGCCATCTTTGTCGGTATGTATTACTGGTTCATCTATCTGAGAAAACCTGCGTCAGCCAAATAGAGAGTTGACATCCGCTTTGCGGCAGCAAGACTAAACAACTGGTAAAATTGATTGGGGCATTGCCACCTTGGATTGCTATCGGTGCCGACATGGTTGGCAATGCCCTTCAATCCCTTGAGGGACAGCCCATTCCCCTTGTAATGGGGATAAAATGTAAAGGGGGGATAAGGATGGATGCCAAAGAATTTGGGCAGATAATGGACATGGCTATCGCTGCTGAGATCGAGGCCTTTGAGTTCTACACCGAGGTAGCCGCTGCGGTCACTGATGCCAACATGAAGAGAGTTTTCTCTGAACTGGCTGAAGAGGAATCCGGGCATAAGGTGTCACTCGAACGGATCAAGAACAAAGAATTACAGAATTTCTCCTTCCCGGCCGTGACCGATTACGGTATCAGTGACACCGTGGAGACGCCGCCGCTGTCGATGAAGATGAAACCGGCTGACGCCATCGCCCTGGCCATGAAAAAAGAAGAAGAGGCCATGAAGATGTATACTGGTCTCGCCAACGCCGCCAGTGATGCGGAGCAAAAGAACGTCTTTACCAGCCTGGCCCGGATGGAAGCCGGTCACAAAGCCAAGATGGAGGACCTCTACAACCAGACCGCTTTCCCGGAAGTCTGGTAGGAATAGTTCTTGCAATTTGCCAATGAAGTCCTAGTTTAGCCTTGATATGCCCCCTCCCAGTCGACGGTGATAACAGACTGTAATGGGAGGGGGTATTTTTATGGCCCTCAGTTCAGTTTTTATATTTTATGTCCACTGATTGGGCTGCTGCACAAACCTGTGACCCCGCCCGCACCTTGCTTGTCACAAATATCGCAAAGCATTGAGGTTCATCTTGGCATAACATACAGTAGTGTTGTAGAGACAATTGACCAACTGCCAGCGATGCAAGCGAGGGTGCCCTTTAACATTGGATCGATTTCCTAATAAAACTAAGATCGGATTGAGACTCATTATTGGTCAGTTGAAGGGAGGAAAAAGCGATGGCACAGGTTTTTAAGACTATTCTCAACGTCACCATATGGGTATTGTTTGCCAAGGGCCTGGTATTGATTCCGATAACTCTCTATACCACCGGCCAGGCCTATTGGACTGAGGGAACCATTTCCATGGATGCTTTAGCTTCTTGTGCCACGGGAACCTTCGCCTTTGCCATGGCCGGCATGCTCATTTGGATAAAGTACCGGATAGATTGAATCATTGCTAGGAGAAGCTGCCAATATAGGGCAGCGGGCATTGAACTTAGATGGCGACTGGATGCTTAGCCTGGTTAACCGCCACAAGTGTGACCGAATATTGTGTTGGGGAGGGCAATCAGTTATTGGAAGCAATATCTGCAGGTTTGCCGACGATATTTAGGGCTAACCGATGTAACGAGGCTTACCTGCTGGCTGCCAGGTATTCATCATAAAAAGAGGTGGGTTTCATGCCAATAACATTTTTGCCTAAAACTCGCGCCGGAAAATGGTCTGTGGTGATGTTTCTTGCTTTTGTTGCTTTAATGGCAGCGGCCGGGGCCATTTCTTCGGGGCAAGAGAACCGCATAGAATATCCAAATCCGGTCAACAGTCCTCTGCTGGGTACCGTAATTTATCTTATGTTTTTGGCAGCCATTATGGCTTCTATGTCTGGAATAATAGCGGTCAAAAGAAATAATGAACGCTCGATTTTAGTCTATTTATCTATACCTCCGGGAGTCTTCTATTTGATTGGCATTTTAATCCTCCTGACCGGCGTGCTTATCGGGCCACCGGATTGATTCATGTGTGAATTGTCAGAGAATGAATAGCCTTGACCGGCCCAGCTAATTTACGGGT